>JBBQQK010000108.1:0-1517 GCA_038216025.1 Patescibacteria group bacterium | reverse complement strand
CAATATTGTTGTGTGGGGAAACCTGGCCGGCATTTGCGAAAAATACCTAAAAAAAGGCAAAGAAATAGCCATTGATGGCCGGTTAACTTATCACAATTGGGAAGATAAGAATGGAACAAAGCATGTCAGTTCGGAAATTGTAGCCAACGAAATGCTTTTTGTGGGAAGCAATAGCGAAGCAAAGAAATAGGTCAAAATGAAAAATTCAAAAAGCAGAAGCAATGAAAAATTTTGCAGATACTATGTCAGATCAGTCATGATGTTGGTTGTCAATATCCTAAAGCTTGAGAATCAACTTCTAAAAACTTATTCCGGCCGTCATATATTTGGCTAGGTCTTTCGCTCAGGAAAGCAGCAGGCGCAAACTATGAAGAGGCGAGAGCAGGTGAAAGCAGAGCTGATTTTATTCACAAAATGCAGATAGTCTTAAAGGAACTCCGTGAATCACAGTACTGGATAAAACTCCTGATAAATGCTAAAATGTTAACGTCTCATGAAGACATGTTAAAATTGCTATTATCGGAATCAGCAGAATTAACAAATATTACTGCCAAATCTGTTTTTACTGCAAAATCTAAAATCATCAAAAAAATAAATCCTTAAAACAATAAGATTATTCACATTAGCAAACCGACTGCTCTTTTTGAATTTTGAACTTTGAATTTCAAACTTTGAATTAACAATTCCATCCCTATGCAACTACAACATATTCAATCAAAGATCATGGAAATAAGGGGATACAAAGTAATGCCGGATTCTGACCTGGCCGAACTTTACGAAACCGAAACCAAACGGCTTAAAGAAGCTGTAAGGAGAAACAATGACAGCTTCCCTTCCGATTTTATGTTTGAACTCAGCATAACAGAATTTGAAAGTCTGAGGATGCAATTTGCGACCTCAGACAGAGGAGCAACCAGGTACCTGCCTTTCGCTTGTACAGAACAAGGAGTAGCTAAGCTGGCATGTGTTCTGAATAGTGCCAAAGCAATTGAAGTGAATATTCAGATTGTACGGGCATTTGTATTATTTCGGCAGTACGCACTTACAAGCACTGATCTGACAACTAAGCTTAAAGAACTGGAAAGCAAATATTAATAAACAGTTTAAAGATGTTTATGAAGCCCCGAATTAACTTCTGAGAAAAGACAAGCTATTAGCTAAGCAAAATCAACGACGTAAAAGAATCGGATTTAACACAAATGCAAATGTTGAGCCCAAAGTATAATACCCATTTTCTAATCCCAAAATACTAACCCCTAAATCCTTAAAAAATGAACTCGCTAAGAAACAATGTAAAATTAATCGGCCGCCTCGGCCAGGATCCTGAAGTCCGCAACCTCGAAAAGGACAACAAAGTAGCCACTTTCTCCCTCGCAACCGGCGACAGCTATACCGACAAGGATGGCAACAAGAAAGACTCTACTGTATGGCACAACATCGTAGCCTGGGGTAACCTGGCAAGTATCTGCGAAAAATACCTCAAAAAAGGAAAAGAAATCGCAATAGATGGTAAAATC
>JBBQQK010000107.1:0-1597 GCA_038216025.1 Patescibacteria group bacterium | reverse complement strand
GATATATCAAACCATTTTAAAGATGGCGAAATTGTATCAATCGAAACACTTATAGAGAAAAACATTATCGGCAAAAACCAACCAGTTAAAATTTTGAATAACGGAGAATTGACTGTTAAGGTAACGCTTTTAGACGTGAACTTGTCCAAAAGCGCCGAGGGACTATTCGGTAAACCTGAATCAAAAGAAATTCCTGCACAAAAGAAAACTAGCAAAAGCAAATAGGACTCAGCACATATAAAAAAAGAGCGAATACATCGCTCTTTTTTTATATTATTGAAATATTCATCAATAGTTGATAGTATATCTATGTAATGGCTTAACGATGACTTTAGCCGTTGCTATCTTACTCGCTTGCCTGATGCTGTCGGCCAATCACATCAGGCAGGTGCAATTATCTCCCATTCAACCAACGGCATTTCCTTATGGAAATGTCCACCGATATCCCGCGTTGCTGCTAGCATCGCGGGATTTTCTTTTCCATTGAAAAGAATTGTACTATAATATAAATTGTAAACTAATTAAATTCATAAGGAGTTTTATGAAAAAGATGAGTACTCTGGGATTGATAGCATTTGTATTGGTTTTAATAGGCTCTTTTAACTGGGGGCTAATGGGTTTTTTTAAATTCGATTTAATCCGATCGATTTTTGGAGAACTATCTGTACTTTCTCGCTCAATCTACGCCCTTGTCGGTCTGTCCGGTTTATATCTGATTGTTTCAAATGTAGTAAACGGCAAAGAATAATTAGAAATTAAGAGATTTTTTTAATTTCTCAAAACAAAATATTGAACCAAAAGCTCTTAATAGAGTAGTATTTAGATATACAGTGTTTTATTACAATCGGGAGGCCCAGATGAATGAATTCCCAGGATATCCGTTCGAAGTATTTAGTCACGAAGAACAAAAGTATACTTATCCGGAAAAACTAGGCGAATACGGTCTTCGACAAAAAGAATTAAGCGAGAGTTCCCAAAAAGGTGAACTCATTTTGGACGATAATTTTACAAACGCCAGCATCCACAAAATATCGCTGATTCAAGAAAATGGCATAGCAGTACAAGTTACTGCTTACAATATAACTGAACCTGTGATTATAAATGGCAAAGAAATTATTTTTGCAAGACTTGAACCAAACAGCGATAGCATGGAAAGCGAGGAGCAATCAAAAGTTGTCATATTAAAGAAGTCTGAAGGAGGATGGGAGCTTGACGAAGACGCTCCAGAATACAATCTGCAGGATCCGTTCTATTGTGGCATTATCGAAGGTGAACATATTTTTGGCGGAGTAGAAGTTTATAGAGAGACCCAAGACGATCAAAGCGAAATACTTGGCTACAGAACAGTTTTTTATAGCTTCGAACACGACATTAAGGAATCTAAAAAACTGATAAACGGCCCAGAAAGAATGAAGGATATAAGAATCAAAGAAAACAAACTTGAAAATGGCGAAACTGTAATCGATGTTCTCACAAGGCCGCAGGGAGAAGTGGGAGGCAAGGGAAGAATCGGTCACATTAGGTTGCCGAATATGCAAGAAGTATATAAATATTTTAAACAGTTAGATGAAAAAATCGAAATTACCGAAGACAATAA
>JBBQQK010000106.1:0-1607 GCA_038216025.1 Patescibacteria group bacterium | reverse complement strand
ATCTCAGCTTTCTCTTTCGGCGTGAATTGCTTCTTCATTTTAACTGCCTTTCTAGCCAGATTTTACCATCAGATTCATTCTAATGCACCTGTCTGAAATACTGGGTCCATTATACAGCAGGCTATTTTATGTCGACTGTCGGCGTAAACGAAAAAGTAATCAAGAAGTACATAGAGATGCAGGGCCAAGAGGACAGCGGTCAAGCCCAGCTTGAATTAAAGCGAAGCCATGGGCGTAAGCCCGTGGAGATTCACATTATTCAATTTTCTAATACTAAATCTATTGTATTTTGACCCTTATTTATTCTTTTCAGCATAATTGCTTTATCTTGTTCATCCATCATTCTGATAATCATCTTTTCTGATTTGAAGGGGTGGATTTCAACGGTTGTTTTATTTTCTGATATTGTGCCGGTTAAGATCAATCCCTCTTGTGTATCTTTGGAAAATGTCTGGTCAAAGACAAAATTGCCGAGTGAGTAGAAGACTGGTACATTGTTTATTATTTCAACATCTTGAACCACATGGGGATGGCCGCCGACAATTAGACTAGCTCCTGCATCGATAAAACTGACTGCCGCAGATCTCTGGCTAGCTGAATGAGTTAAGGCGTATTCTTCGCCCCAATGAGGAAAAACCACAACAAACCGTCCGGCTTCTTTTTCTTTTTTAATAGCTTCAGCAATAACAGCTACTTTGTTGTATGCCAGATAATCAATAGCGATGATTGAGACAGGAATTTCTGTTTCATAGCGGATGATGCTCTCTTCGCTAAATCCGTTTTGCGAGCCGCCGTACTTTAAACCCGCTTCGTCTAATAGTTTTTTCGTGGTAACAAAGCCGTTTTCTCCGGCATTCAAAGTGTGATTGTTGGCCAAAGAAACGCCATTGAGTCCTAAATTTTTGATTGTAGCGATGGTTTCCGGCGGCATATTGAAAGACAAACTCCGTTCCGGATAATCGTCAATAATTGGTTTTTCAGAAACAGGTCCCTCCAAATTAGCAAAAGATATGTTTTTATTGGCAAAAACTGCTTTGTCTAAGTTTGAGAATATTTGGTCAAAGCCTTTATCTTTGTACATATGGTTCACATAGCGGTCAAACATCATATCACCTGAGAAAAGGAAGGATGTTTTTTTAATATTTTTTGGGGGAGCTACTTCTGGTTTGGCTATCTCTGCCTCAACTGCAGGGGCCTTTTCAATTGGAATATTTTTAATTCTTTGCCAATTAAAAAAGAAAAAACCCAATACTATCAAACCGATTCCGAATATGGTTAAAATTCCGTAGAGCAAATGCTTCATGCTTTAATTGTACTCTTCGTTGTACAAAAATTGAAATCAAGGTCGTGACACACTGCAATGACGATGACGATACTGAGCAGTTTCAGCCTTAAACTGTTGCAATACAGCTAAATGTTCCATTAACTATTCAGCGATTATGTTCCCGGAAAGAGTAATCTTGCTTTTAGTTTTTAGTTAATTTTCTTTTAATATTAAGGGTGCAAATTAGCTCGCTTACATGCCAGACTCTGATCGACCTTTCAGGCAAGACATGCAAATGAACTCTGAATCCTGTCATGTTTCTATCCTTTGGAATAATGTAGAT
>JBBQQK010000105.1:0-1912 GCA_038216025.1 Patescibacteria group bacterium | reverse complement strand
GTTCGAATTTAGAAAAAATTGTTAATGAAATAAAATCCGCTTTATAGTTCTCAATTAAGATCTATTTGTACTTAGCGATTATCTCTCTAATCTCATTTGCGACTCGGTCTTTCTCACTTGCTGTCACTAAAACCAATGATTCCCTTGCTTTACTATAGGCCTCTTCCAGAGTAATACTCTTGCCACGATTCTTTTTGACCATATCTTGGATCTCTTTGGCCATGTCTTCGGTTATACTCTCTGGTAAATCGGATCTTTTTTCTGTGGCAAACCACCAGATCAGTTCATTGGTCAATTTCGTGTATTTGATGGCGTCAGCTTTTGATATGATAATTTCATACTTTTCTTCGACATTTTTAATCGTTTCTTTAACTTCTTCCTCGGTTGGTTCAGGGATTTGAGGGCCGAAGTCAATATTTGATGTATTTTTCATTTTTTACTCCTTTAGAAAATATATTTAATTGCACTCATTATCAGTTGAATGCCTTTCAATGATAATATAATAACCCTTAGGGCGGCAAATAGCCACCACCTGATCGAAGAGACGAAAATCCTAAATAGTTCGGTTATTGCCTTTAGAATATAATTCGGTTTCGAATCATACGCAAGTTCCTGGCAAAGTTCCTCATATTTGACCTTATAATTACCGACCAGCGCCTTGTTTATCCCAAGATAGGACATCATCTGTTTTGCGGAATCCTCGTTGGATATCCGTCTCATCAATTCTCGACTTGATCTTTGCGAAAGAATATTCAAACTCCCTTCCCAAAGAATTTTCCGATCGATGATGGCTAATTTTTCATGTATAGACCCTTTGAGATAGAATATATTCGCTCCCATCTCTTTGTAGTCGTTTAAAGCGATTTTAATTTCGCTTCTCATAAAATATTCATGCTCTTCAATCGGCCTTGTGAAGATGAAAACAGCGATATTTCTTTTCTTAAGCTTTTTTAACGTACTGTTGAAGAATTCAGATCTGAATTTGCTGATATACGGGCTGTAAATGATTACTTCTTTTTCGGCTTCAAGCAGCTCTTTTACAAAAGTAGGATAAAAAGTTTTTTCATTGAAAAGTTCAGGCGACGCTGGCTCTTCTGTTTTGTTCTCTGCGTCAAGAATTTTTTGTCTGCGCTCCAGATAATCCTTGAACCTAGGATATTTTTCCGACATAACGCTCCTTTCATTGATATGTACCTAGCTATGGAAATTTATGGCTAAATTTGCTATACTCTGTGCATATGGTTGCTAAACATAATGAAAATATATTTAAAGATCTTGGCAATAAGCTCAAACATGCGAGAGAAAAGGCCAAGCTTACTCAAGCTGAGGTAGCCGAACGAGCGGGTATCCATGTTAACTATTATGCTCGGGTTGAACGCGGCGAAGAAAATCCTACCTACGAAATTTTGATAAAGATTAAAAAGGCACTCAAAATAGAGTCAGACCTAGTCTAACTGCTTTCATTTCTATATATATGCTTTAATTTAGGCTCCCACTCTAATACAATTTTGAAAAAAGAGTTCCAAGTTCTAGGGTTCGGGTCCACCACAATTTTATTTTTTAGTATTTTGGTAAAAAATCTTCCAGCTTAATATGAAAATGCAGTTTATAATAGTACTTGCTAGATTTTCGATACATTGCTATATAGCGCGTAATTTATTTGCTAAATTATCTAGTTCTTGAGAAAACGGATTTTCTGGCCATTTGTTTGTTATAGTCAATAAAGTTACTATGGATATTTTTAGCTTTTTATCTTTTGGTGCGTTAAATTTGTCAAAAACTTTTTCTCCAATGTGATTGTAATCATTGATCATTTCGGACATGTTAGCGATCACATCCGCTGATTTTACTAATAGTGAGTTGTGAGAAAATGTTTTAATATGTTCGATGGCTTGTTTCTTCCTTTCTTCCC
>JBBQQK010000104.1:0-2196 GCA_038216025.1 Patescibacteria group bacterium | reverse complement strand
GCATGAAGGTTCATGATATTGGACCTTGGATCTTTTGTTTTCATTTCATTGAGATCAGAAATGATACTTGAGGCGCTCTGTTCTCCAATCTTCAGTTCTCCGGCATATCCATTAGTGCCATGACATTGGAAACAATTTGAGGCTAGCAGCCTTCCCGGCATATCGATAACTCCAGCTTTAAGCGATATCGGAGATTCCGCATTGGCTCCCGTATTTTCCTTGTCCACAGATATAAGTTCATCTTTACAGGAAAATAAAAGCAGCGAAAAAAGAAACAAAGCAAAAATCGAGTTTGCTTTTAATGATTTGAATTTCATACTTTTAAGATTTAATAATTAAACATAGACACATATATATATTTACAAATATATAATCTTATTTTAGTTAATATTTTATTTTGACCTAATTGCATGACAAAAGTCATGCAATTAGAGTTGCAAACTATTAAATGTCTCTTAAGCAGCACATTACAGTAAGGTTTGATTTGGATGAACTATCAAAATGACATTTTTCTTATCATTTTAATAATTTGATATTTATTCTGATTTATAAGCCGACTCTCCATTTGGCTGAAAAATTTGTGAATTATTGACACAACATTTCAGTTTATTCCATTTCTCGTAAATTTTTGGAAGAGAACATATCTCATTTTTAACTCTAAGCATTTTTGTTAATATTGCCCGCGAAAACCAATTATTAACATACTCAAAACAGAATTATCCATGAATAACGTTAAAAAAGTTGCATTCATCTTACTTTCGGCGATCATATTGTCGGTTGGCTCCTTGCGGGCAGATGAAGGAATGTGGATGCTGCCACTGATTCAAAAACTGAATAGTAAAGAAATGGCGAAAATGGGGATTAAGCTCTCTGCCAAAGAAATTTACGACATCAATAATTCCAGTTTAAAAGACGCGATACTTCAATTTGGTGGTGGGTGCACTGCTGAAATCATATCTAAAGACGGCCTTGTTTTGACTAACCATCATTGCGGTTACGGCACTATCCAAAAATTGAGCGCTTTTGACCACAACTACCTTCAGGATGGATTTTGGGCCAGGAACCGGGAAGAAGAAATTCCGGCCAAAGGTTTGACTGTTACTTTTCTTGACCGGTTTGAAGATGTTACAAAAGCAGTCACCGAAGCCGTTGCTGGTATTACAGAGGCAAAAGCCAAAGCGGATGCGTTAAAAGCGATTTCCGATCAATTGACAGCCAAAGCGGTTGGCGATAACAAATATCTCAAGGGTAGAGTAGTCTCTTTTTATGGCGACAATCAATATTATCTGGTCATCAGCAAAACCTACAACGATATCCGTTTTGTAGGTGCGCCTCCTTCATCGATTGGTAAATTTGGAGCTGATACCGATAACTGGATGTGGCCACGTCACACCGGCGATTTCAGTATGTTTCGCATTTATGCCGATAAGGACAACAATCCCGTCGAATTCTCGAAAGACAATGTTCCTTATCAGCCTAAAAAATTCCTGACAATTTCTTTGAAAGGAGTGAAGCAGAACGAACCTGCGATGGTTATGGGCTATCCCGGCAGAACCAACCGTTTCATGACCTCCTTTGAAGTGAATGAAACCAGCGAAATTAACAATGCTGTAACAATTCTTGTGCGTGGAATTCGTCAGGATATATTAATGACCGACATGGAAGCTGATCCTAAAATCAGGTTGCAATATTCCAACAAATACGCCGGATCATCCAATTCGTGGAAAAAATCGATTGGCATGAATGAAACTTTTGACAAGCTAAAAGTATACGACAGAAGAGCTGACGAAGAGAAAACTTTTAGCGAATGGGTGGCCGCAGATCCGCTTAGAGTTGAAAAATATGGAACTGCATTGGCTGATGTGAAGTCGGCTATTGAAGGACGGGCAAAACTGCAGTACACACTGAAATTTTATACTGAAGCTCTGAACTCGATTGAACTATCTACTGCTGCTCTGCGCTTTTTCCCAAAACCGGGTGCGGAGTCAAATGACGGCAGAGGTGTAAGACCAGTTGTTAGTCCTTCGGAGTTCTACAAAGATTACAATGTTTCTACTGACAAAAAAGTTGCAAAAGCCATGATTAAACTTTTCAAAGAGAAAGTTTCTGCGACCGATCTTCCGGAATTTTATAAAACCATTGATGCTAACTATCAGGGAAGTATCGATGCCTATGTTGAAGCAATGTTTAGTCAGT
>JBBQQK010000103.1:0-2239 GCA_038216025.1 Patescibacteria group bacterium | reverse complement strand
GGCTTTTCGTTTGCCAAAATAACCTGCAAAAGCGCCTACAACCATCAAAATAGAAAGAATCAGTCCGAAAATCAGAGCAATTTGCCGGGTACGGTTAACTTCGTCCTTCGCATCCTGGATCACTTTGGCAGATTGCTCCTTTTTTTCAAATTCAAAATTTAAAGCCTGTTCAGTTGAATTGCGGATGTTTTCCCGAGATCTTACAGAATCCTGAATCGATTGAAACCTGGCCAGAGCATCAAAAGCCTTTTTGTTTTGGCCTGTTCGATTGTAGCTCTCTGCCAACTGCGAATAAATTGATCCTGTGAAATCGTCATACTCGTAATCACTCATCGCCTGGGAAGCCTTTTCAAAAAAGGGTATTGATTCCTTATATTTTTGCTGCATATTCAGTGAGATTCCCATACAGTTATTGACCTGTGCAATTACATATTGTTGGCCAGTTAACTCAGCGATTTCTATGGCTTTCTGTGCTAATTTTTGGGCTTCAACTGGTTTTCCCATTTTAGCAAGCGCTGTTGTGGCTTTTGCCAGACTGGCTGCCTGAATACCCGCGTCTCCTGAATTCTCACCCAATCGATAGGCTTCCATGGCTAATTTGTATGTTTCCTCCCAATTATTTTTTTCTATTTCAAGACTGGCAAGATTTGAAAGAGCATATACCTCGACCCTGGTTAAACTATGTTTTTTTGCAATTTCAATTGCCCGCTTATATGTCTGTCTTGTTCTGGCGTAATCTTTTAGGGCAATGAATGTTGCCGCCATATTTACTAAGGTTGTGGCCTGACGAATGATGTCATTTTCCTTTTCGGCAAGTTTAAGCGCAGCCTGCTCATATACCAAAGCCTGTTTAAAACTGGAATTAGCTTTATAGGCAATACCAAGGCCGCCATAATAAATCGATAACTTTGAAGAATATCCGTTTCTTTCTATGATTCCAACGGCTTGTTCCAATAATGGAATTGCTTTAGCATAGTCTCCTTTAATATTGAAGAAATCTCCCCGGCTGCCTATGATCTCCGCAATTTCAATAGAATCCTTTGATGAAATAACCATTTCCTTGGCCAGCGCCAAATTGTCCTCGGCACTTTTAAAATCGCCGGATATCGCCTGGAAACGGGCTAAGGACTTTAAACCTTCAATTTTTCCTTTTCTATATTTTACTTCGGATGCATGTTTAACAATTTCCGTGTATAAAACAATTGCTTCCTGAAGATTCAGGCCTCCGATTACACTTGCTTTTTTGAGTTGAAGATTGATCTTAAGCGTATCGCTCTTAGCATTATTAATGAGTATATCCAGACTATCTATAGCTGTAGTTTGACTATACCCTGTTTTCAGCACCATGAAAATAAGAGCTGGCAATAATGTTTTAAATAGTTTCTGCATGATTTTTTTATTTAATAATATCCAGGTGTAATGTAAAAATTGATTCTTCCCCGGGCGTACTTGTCACGGTTAGATGCCCGCCATGTGCCTTCATAATATCATAACTCAACGATAGACCTAACCCGGTTCCTTGTCCGGTAGGTTTTGTGGTAAAAAATGGCTGAAATATTTTTTCTTTGATGGATTCAGGAATACCATTGCCGTTGTCTTTTACACTGATCTCGATTTTGTCATTCAGCTTTTTTGTTGACACAACCACTAATGGTTCATAACCGGTTTCGACAGAATCAGCATGACTCTCCTTGCTTTTTTCATTCACAGCGTAAAATGCATTTGTAATTAAATTGAGAACAACTCTTCCAATATCTTGCGAAACAAGATCAATCTTTCCAATAGATTCATCAAATTCTGTTTTCATGGTGGCATTGAACGATTTATCTTTTGCCCTTAAGCCATGATAAGAAAGCCTCAAATATTCATCTGCCAGAGCATTGATGTCAGTAAGTTCTTTTTGACCAGTTGACGTTCTTGAATGTTGTAACATTCCTTTTACAATATTGCCGGCACGTTTGCCGTGATGGTTTATTTTTTCTTCGTTTTGTTTAATATCCTTTAGAATTTCATCCTCATTGGCAAAATCTCTGATTTCCTTTTTTCGTTCTTCTTCCAATTCAGAAATTAGTTCGGTATTTATTTCTGAGAAGTTATTTACAAAGTTCAACGGGTTTTGAATTTCGTGGGCAATACCCGCCGTGAGTTCACCAAGGCTGGCCATCTTTTCACTTTGTATGAGCTGTTGCTGTGTAGCTTTTAAGTCGTCCAGAGTTTTCTCAGCCTTAGCTCTTTGTAC
>JBBQQK010000102.1:0-2436 GCA_038216025.1 Patescibacteria group bacterium | reverse complement strand
CAGCCCATAGAAAACTTTGCCGCAAATTCTCCAGGGTATGAAAAACATTTAAAAAAACGCCTTGTGTCGGGAGTTGTGAGTCAAAGCAAGGGGGTGGAGGCGGTATCTGGCAAAAATACTGCGCTAGACAAGATTTACGTTGGCCTTTATTCGGTTTCGGATCATTTTGAAAGCACCATCAATAGTTTGTATCCTGAGCCACACGCTGCCTTGGCCGGAGGAATACTGCTTGGCTTGAAGAAGAATTTACCGGATGATTACATGGAGGCGTTAAATGCATCGGGTCTTACTCATATCGTTGCCTTATCGGGTTACAATGTGACCGTTATTATTTCCACTTTGTCGTTAATATTAATCGCATACTTGAGTAGAAAGAAAGTATTTTACATAGGCGGAGGACTTGTTTTGCTTTTTGTCCTGATGACAGGCGCCTCTTCGAGTGTTGTACGGGCGGCGATTTTCTCCATGTTAATCTTGTTCGGTAAGACGATCGGGCGGAAAGCAGATATGACAAATTTATTGTTGGCTACAGCCGTCATGATGGTTCTCTTTAATCCGTTTGTGCTTATATACGATGTAGGCTTCCAGCTTTCTTTTCTGGCTTTTGCCGGTTTGATTTACTTGTCGCCTTTGGTTACCAAGTTTTTTGAAAATGAGAGATATCGTGTGTTCCCGGAAGCTATCAAATCTCCGCTAATTGAAACTTTATCGGCACAAATCATGGTGCTGCCTTTGATATTGCATGAATTTGGAAGGCTTTCTTTGATAGCCCCGTTATCAAATGTTTTAGTTCTTTGGACTTTGCCGCTTGCGATGCTTTTAACTTTTTTGACTGGTCTTTTTGGTGTTGTTTTCCAGCCATTGGGCAAACTTCTCTCATTATTTTCTTGGCCGGTCCTTGAGTATATAGTAAAGGTGCCTCAAATTTTGGCTAAAGTTCCGCTTGCTTCTTTAGAAATGCAAAAAGGCTTATGGCCAGTCGAGCTCCTGATGTTTATGGCAATTGCGATCGTAGTCAAATTTTATTACAAAAAATTAAAGATTATCATCTGATTGATTATGATTCAATTCTAAATTAAAGAATGGTTCAATGAGCAAACGCACCAAAATTTTATTACTATCGCTATCTTTTTTGGCCGTTATTATTTGGGCCAATATCGCCAAAAGTCCTGCTGACCAGACGCAAGAGGCAGTGCAACTTTTTTTACTGAATGTAGGGCAAGGGGACGCAATATTAATTCAAAAGGCTGATTATCAAATTTTGATTGATGGCGGACCGGATGATAAAGTCTTGAGCGAATTGGGCAAGACAATGCCTCCTTCTGATCGAAAAATAGAGGAAGTTGTTTTGACTCATCCTCATGCTGATCATTTGCGGGGATTGATCTCGGTTGTCGACCGGTATGAAATAGGTAAAATCCGATACACGGGGGCTAGTTATGAATCAAATGGCTATAAAGAATTTTTAGACAAAATAAAGCAAAAGAATATTCCCCTTGATGTGCCGGAGCTTGGTGATAAAGAAACTCTTTTTCCGGGCGGGGAAGTTACTTATCTGTGGCCGGGCAAAAAGTTTGAAGAGAAAACAGAGCAAAATTTAAATAATGTTTCATTGGTTATGAGATTTTGTTATTTTTCTCACTGCGCTTTGTTGACTGGCGATCAAGAGGTTGATGAGCAGAAAGAGATGTTCGGTCATCATGTTTGTCATCCCGAACTTGTTTCGGGATCCCCTCAGACTTGCTTGTTATCTGCTGACCTTCTAAAACTATCCCATCATGGCTCAGCCAATGGCGCAAATGAGTTAACTTTCGATACAGTCAAACCGAAGATGGCCGCTATCTCAGTCGGAGCGGAAAATAAATATGGCCACCCGCATCAAGGGGTGATAGATCTATTAGGTAAATATGCGGTTCCTTATTATCGCACCGACCAAAATGGAACGGTTAAGTTTGTATTCACTGAGCAGGGGATAGTTGAGAAATAAGATCCTTGTCTTTAGAAATCGATTGGAGTATTTAAGCAGGGCATTCGATAATTTATTGCTGCTGAACTTGTGTCACCTCGGTGATTTGATTGTCATCCTCCGTATCTGCTCTCAACAATATATAAAAAGATCTCTTGTCTTGATCCTGATCAAGACAATCCATTATTTTATCCAAGATGTCGTGGAATTTTGGACCAGAAGCCCCTACTTCTTCGAACGCTCTCGATAGTTCTAGAGATACTTCTCCGAGAGTTTTAGCATATTCAGGAATACTAATGTTGAAAGCCACGACTTTTTCTTTAACTTCTGGGTTAATATCAAAAACGTGCACCTAATTCGTTAAAATATGTTCAATAATCTTATCTCTTAATTGTCTTGTAAAACCTCTATGAATGTTTACATCTTGCTTCAGCCAGGAGAAACTTCCTTCTAGCGCATTGGTTGTGTTT
>JBBQQK010000101.1:0-2479 GCA_038216025.1 Patescibacteria group bacterium | reverse complement strand
AGTCCACCGACGGTTTAGCAAACCGTTCCCTTGAGCCGCTCGGGCAACCTTCCTTCTGTGCCCCAAATCGGGCAATTGCAATTATCCCCTAAAAAGAAAATATCATATTTTAACTCTGATTTAAAGTGCATGTTATATTTTTGTTAGCACTCCATGATAATGTCACCAAGTAGGACTCTTTAGAAATGTCACCTTTCCTTAAACTGAATATGAGATATCGAAGAAGCGCTGATGGACGTTACTTGGTCGTTGTTATATTATCTCACCCGCTTATAAAAGCTGGTTCGTATGTTTAGCAATTGCAGAAAAGGGCAATTCTAGGTATTATCAAAAACATGAAAGAATACACAAAAACAACTTTAAAAAATGGCACAACAGTTTTGCTTGTGCCGAACAATTCCACAACCGTGCTTACTGTTATGGTGATGCTTGGTGTCGGTAGTCGCAACGAAGAGGCAAGAGTGGCGGGTGTTTCCCATCTTCTTGAGCATCTTCATTATATGGGTACGAAAAAACGTCAGACGCCGATGCAAATTGCTGAATTTATTGAATCTGTCGGAGGAGAGCACAATGCTTTTACATCAAAAGAATATACCGGCTATTATACAAAGATTACTCCAAAACATCTTGATGATGCACTCGATTTCCTGTCTGACAATTTATTGAATTCCAACATATCTGAAGATGACATCATTCATGAAAAAGATGTTATCAAGCAGGAAATTAATATGTACGATGATTTGCCGCCCGAAGTTTGTTCTAATAAATTCGAAGAAGTGGTGTTTGGAAACAATGCCTTGGGCCGCGATATAATCGGAACAAAGGAATCTCTTTACGCGGCAACGCGGCAAGAGATTGTAAATTACAAGGATTCACATTACATTTCTTCAAATGCAGTGATTGTACTTGCCGGCAATACCGGGGGCAGAAGTCTTGAGTCGATCGTAAATCTTCTAGAAAAATCCTTTACGTTTTCATCTCAAAAAAGCGCCTCGAGGGCCGAAGTTGTATTAAATAACAAGAAAAACTTTGAAATTATCAGCAAGGACACTGCACAAGCTCAAATTTCAATCGGTTTCAAAACAATAAAAGTGGAAGAAAAAGACAGTTTCGTACTGGATTTATTATCGACCTTGTTGGGCGGGGCTATGAGCTCGCGCATGTTTCAGGAGATAAGAGAGAAAAGAAAGCTGGCCTATTTCATCCGTACTTCCACGTCAAATTATAAAGAAAGTGGATTCTTGACTACTCAGGCCGGAGTGAATGAAGGCAAAGCTATCGAAGCTGTAAAGGCTATTATCGAGCAGTATTCCAATATTAAAAAGACCGAAGTGCCGGAAAAAGAGCTCGCCCGGGCAAAAGAAGTATTGAACGGGAAAATGCTCATCAAATTTGAAAACTCCGAAGAGCTGGCTTATCATTTCGCGACAGACTATACGCTTATGGGCAATGTGCACACTCCTCTTGAGCTTGCTGCTATTTACAATTCTATTACTGCCGGTGATATACTAAGGGTAGCAAATCAATATTTCAATGATGACAGAATGGGCTTATGTTTTGTAGGCAAAGCATTGGACAAACAAGAGCTGGAGAAAGTATTTAAGATATAGCTAATAAAATAATACCTTGCCGATTGCTCGAAGGCTAACATGGGAGTGCTATGAAAAGAGAAAGAACTTTGATCGCAATTAAGCCAGAGTCTATTCAGCGCCATCTTATTGGCGAGTTTATCTCTAAATTTGAACGCCGAGGACTGAAGATGGTTGCCGCAAAACTTATTGTGCCAACGAAGGAACAGGTCGCGACTCACTACCCTGACGACAATGCTTGGTATATTCCAACAGGAACTAAAACATTGGAGAGCTATAAGGCAAAAGGTATTGATCCGGGAATGGGACCGATCGAACTAGCTAAGATCGTAAGAAAAAGACTAATAGATCACTTTACCGATCGTCCCCTGTTTTTGATGATCTGGGAAGGTCCTCATGCTGCCGCTCTAGGCAGGAAAACGGCCGGATCCACTAATCCGTTAGCTGCTGATATTGGGTCAATAAGAGGTGACTACAGCATGGAAAGTTATGATTTGGCGGATAATATTGAAAGAGCGGTACATACCCTGATCCACGCCTCAGGCAATGCGGAAGAAGCAGAAACTGAAATTAAATTATGGTTTAAGCCTGAAGAAATATTTGACTATGAGTTGGTTACAGAAAGTGTTTTTTATACTCCTGATTGGGGAAAGGTTAAGAAACAATAATCGCCAATTGCTCATAGTTAATAGCCAAATTACTGAGCAGCTATAAGCAATATGCCATAAGCTATTAGCAATTTTATGAATTATTTTCTCCCATTTTTAGCATCAGCATCACTCTCTTTTGTGTTGACTTACGCAGCGAAAAAAATCGGCTCTAAATACGGGTTGGTGTCAAAGCCTCGAGCAAGAGATATTCACAAGAAACCGGTCCCTCGCATTGGCGGG
>JBBQQK010000100.1:0-2565 GCA_038216025.1 Patescibacteria group bacterium | reverse complement strand
CATCCAGCTATAGCTGGTATAACAAGAACCAGACCAGCAATACCCAAAAATCTAAATAGGCCATAAGAAGCTATGAAAGCAAGTATTCCAGAAATTTGCACCCAGATACTTCCACCTTTTTGTTTTGTATCATTAGTAGATAAATTTGGTTCATTTTTACTCAGCTCGTTATCATTTAAGACAGTTTCACCGCAATGAGTACAAAATTTTGACCCATCGTTTACTTCTTTACCACAATGCTTGCAATACATGTGTCTCCTAATATTAAGCTATAATTTGAGTAAGACGATCAAACTCACCTTTATTCTTCTTGAGAGTGATCAATTCGCCGTTTCTGTCTAGTACTAATCTATTTTTCTTAAAAGTCAAATGATTTTTTAGCTTGTCCTTGGGAATTCTAAGGAAAATATTCCCGAGTTTCGCATTTCAGTGCCCCATAATTTGCTTGAGAATTGTTGCGGCTTCTCGATTCAGTTCTGAGTCGATCGGTAGTCGCAATTTCCCAAGCATCATTTCACCTTGTCCAACTTTGCCTAATATTTCAATTGCCCTCGTTAGTGAAATACCGACAGGTTTTAAAATTCTCTCCGTTTCTTTCATAACTAACAGACTGCAAAAACAATTAAGCAGATGACCTTTGATTCGTTCTTCTTTGCGATGAAAAATCGGTCTCTCTTGCAGATCGCTTTTTGACATTCTGAATGCTTTTTCGACTTTCCAAAGATTATGATATTGATCAATGATCTCGCTTGGCTTAATCTGTGATTTTAAATTAGTCCAATAACCTTTTAATCCGTCATGACGTTTATCAAGGTCAACCTTTTCTTGGTCTATTCCTGCTACCTCGCCTTGATTTTCAAGGATTAAATACTTGCTCTTTTTGACAAGAGTTTTTTTAGAAGCAATCTTTGCTTCTAACTTTTTGACCAATTTTTCACGATTGTAGTTGTCTTTTTTGGCTCGCTTTTCAGAGTAGCTAACGATCAATCTTTTTTGAGCTGGTTGTTCTGTTTTATCGCTGCAATCAATATCCCGAATTGGTTCTTTGGTAGAGTCATGGGTGAATACTTGTTCTTTTTTAAACTTTTCCGACATACCCTTGAGTCTGGCTCCGACGATGTAAGAAAGCTTTTCTTCTTCTAAAAAATTGACGTTCTTTTCTGAGAGCATTCCAGCGTCAGCGACCACTACCAGGTCGTTGAACTTGTATTTTTGAGTTAAGGCTTTAATCGCCCTTGGAAAAGTATGGCCTTCAAAGGTTGAGCCTTCATAAAAGTCAAAATCAAAAGGATAGCCGTCTTTATCAACAAAAAGACCAATTACAATTTGAGGGAGTTCATTTTTGTGATCTTTTGAGTAGCCCTTCTTGCGAAGATCGTCTTCGTCATTGGCTTCAAAGTACAGTGTTGTAACATCATAGAAAATCAGGGCTGTGCCGTTGTTCTTTTTGGAGACAAAGTCAAAAGCGATCCTTGTTAGCTCGTTTTTATCAAGAGTGTCTAGAAAACGATAGATTTTATCTTTTGCAAAGCTGATGCCCAAATATTGATCAAGATAACGGATAGTTGCAATTTTGCTTTTGGGACAAACAATGCGGGCAACGGTTAAATCGCGTAGATAGTTTTGAGGAAATCCGATTGAATCGTAGATATGACCAAAAACCTGGTGGAATCCAGTAATATGCCAGTTTGAAAGTTTAGCTGTTTCGACTATTGGTTCTTGAATGGGCAGCAGTGATGGTTGGAGTTCAAGTTTTAACCGATCACACTCTGTTGCGGCCAGTCTTCTTAATGCTTCGATCTGTCCGGCACTTGAAGCACAGCCAATGTGTTTGATCAAAACAAATTTGCCTCTGACTTTTCGGCCAACCTGAAAACAGATTGAATTTCGAGATTTTATTCTTCTGACATACATTTAAGACAATAGTACAACTTCAGTGCCCCGAATTCAAACAATCAGGGATATTTTGTGAGTGAAATTTGCTTAAATATTGCAAAGTGTCTTAATGTGCGAAACTCAGGAGGAAAATATTGTCTTCATATTTCCGAGATACAAGAACACGATCAGAATCAACCCATGCTGATCGATACTTTTTACGTTTTTTATTATCGCTTGAACTCCCAATCATTGACCCAATTATTGCGCCGAGGAGATTAAAAAATATTAAACCCAAAACGCAACCGAGTGTACTGCTGCTTGATGCTGGAAACTGGATTATATAAAAATCTTTTTCCGTAATTAAAATGTCATAATTCGGTATTGACGAGATCGCAAAGAAGTTTGTCCTAGTCCAATCTTCGCTGTAAAAAAGAGCATCAACATCTAGTTTTGTTTTCTCGATTACTTCTTTCTTCTCTTTCTGTTCGAATTTATTTCCGCAATGGGGACAAAACTTTATATTTTCATCTATTTTATTACCACAATTTGAGCAATGCATAAATTATCCATTTATATTTTTTAATTGTAACACTACCAATATATTTTGAACTCAAGGCATAGCCTGTGCCTTCTGCAGGAGTGTAATCATCGGACCAAGTTAATTTTGCTGTGTTCATTCCAACAACC
>JBBQQK010000099.1:0-2654 GCA_038216025.1 Patescibacteria group bacterium | reverse complement strand
CTGATATCGACGAGGCTATTATCATCCTCCCTGTGATTTGCTGGTATATACTCCAATGCCCCCATTCCCCTCTTACCAACATACGTTAGTCTGTCAACCGGATTAATGTCATCAATGGACAATTCTCTTTGTCTTAGCCATGCTTTCATCATGACATTACCAAAATCATCTGGCATTGAATCAGATAATAAATAGGGCAAATTATGAAAATTGATGTGGCTTCTATTTGTTTCAAATAATCTTTCTTCTGTTGGCATTAAAATTGGGGATGGCTCTATGGCTTTAATAATCTCTGTACTATATTGAAAAGTTGAACTTCCTTTATCAGCATTCCATTCTGCCATTCCTAAAACTTTGCCATACAACCTAACTTCTACGATCATAGCAATTTTATCTTTTTAGATGCTCGTTTTCTCTCTGATTTCAATTTCGCTTTTTCAAATTTTGATTTGAGTTCCAGATTTTCTCCAACTCTGAATGCCGATTCGAAATCCTTTATCCGGTTTAATCTGATTAAAATCCTTATGAGACTTTCTACTGTAGTGGGATTCCCTTGTTCTATCAGGCTAATAGTTGATACACTTAATCCTACCTCTTCACTCAATTCTCTTTGTGTAAGGTTGTGTTGGAGTCTTATTTTTTTAAGCCTTAGGCCTAGTTCTTTTACTATTTCCCGCTCTGTCATAAACAGCCAGTTATCCATTGTAATAGTATATACGTTGTTAAATCAGACTAATTGACCTTGCCATTAATATTCTGTTCGTTATTGCAAAGATAGTAAAATACTTTAACTATTAATGTTTTAATAGATAGATACAATAAAACTAGTTAACTATTAATATATCATATTTTATCTCAATTTAATAAAACACCTTATCATTTTTAGTAGTTTTGAAAGATGAGGGAGGACCAAGCATATTGGCAGGATGTATGGATTCGTTTCAAATCGGGCGATCAGGAGGCATTTGCCATCTTGTATAACCAGTACATTGATCTTCTCTATCATTATGGCACCAAACTTTGTACTGACACGGATACCGTAAAAGATGCACTTCAGGAGCTTTTTCTCGATTTATTTCTTCAACGGGAAAAAATAAAAATCAGTCCGGAAAATCTGAAGTACTATCTCATGCTGGCTTTAAAGAGAAACCTCATCAAAAAGTTAAAGGCAGGCAGGAAGAGTAGCAATAAATTAAATGAATCGATCGGATTTGAGCCAGAGTACAGCATTGAATTCAGCATTATTGAGCAAGAAACAGAAGCTGAGATCAACCATAAAGTACTCAATGCCCTGAAGCAACTCCCTTCCAAGCAAAAAGAGGCCATTTATCTTCGGTTTAATGAATCCTTAGAATACCCCGAAATTGCTACTATTTTGGAAATATCGGTCGAATCTGTCCGAAAACAAGTGCACCGGGCTCTAAAAACAATCCGTGAATTAATTAAAAATGAGCCCTTTATAAATTTGTTCTTTTTAATCCAAAAATAATTCGAAAAATCTGTCCATATTTTGAACGTTAGTTGCCTTTAAGGGTATAGTAACTAACTGAACATGGAACATCTCAGCAAGTACATTGAGAATAAAAATTTTATTCTTTGGGTTTTCCAACCCGATGCTGAATTGGAAGAATGGTGGAACCGATTCGAAACCGACCACCCAGAAGAAAAGAAAAATATTCTCTTAGCCAGGAAGGTGTTATTGAAATTTAGAACCAGCAACAAAGAGCTTACAGAGGAAGAAAAGATTCTTCTTTTTTCCAGAGTACTAAAGCAAGTTGAAAAAAGGCAACGCGATGGAAAATCCAGAAAACTGATATTTACCATGCTCCGTTATGCTGCCGTTGCATTGCTCTTTTTCTCAATCGGAGCGCTCCTCTTCTACAAACAGAATCAGGTAAATCCTCAATTTACCGCGCAAAAATTGGCAGAACCAGTCCCCGAAAACTCTGCCAAACTGATTCGGGCCAACGGAGAAGACATCGTACTAAAACAGAACAATTCTGTTATTCAATATCAGGCAGATGGGAAATTAGTAGTCGACAACGATACCCTCGCGGCTGATAATTCCAAGTTAACCAACGAAATGGCCATGAATCAATTGATCATCCCATACGGCAAAACCTCCGAGTTACTGCTTTCCGATGGTACAAAAGTCTATCTCAATGCAGGAAGTCGTCTGGTATATCCCGAAAGTTTTACCGGTTCGATAAGGGAAGTTTTCCTGGTCGGAGAAGCTTATTTTGATGTAAAACAGGATAAAAAGCGTCCATTTATCGTACAGATTGATGATTTTCACGTGAAAGTTCTGGGTACCAAATTTAATATTTCGGCGTTCCCCGCCGATAATATCGTGGAGACTGTGTTGGCTGAGGGGAAAATCAGCATGGAAAAAAATAATGCCAGCATTTTTGAAAAGGCCATCGAGTTAATTCCAAATCAGCTTGCTTCCTTCGACCGCACCACCAAACTAACCAATGTAACTACAGTAGATACAGATAATTACCTATTGTGGAGAGTAGGTATCCTAAAGTTCGAAAGTACTGATCTTAGCCGCATAACCAAGCGGCTTGAGCGCTTCTACAACGTTCGTTTTCAGTATGCTGAACCTTTATTGGGAGGCTTGCGTATTTCGGGCAAGCTGCAGTTAAAAGAAG
>JBBQQK010000098.1:0-2661 GCA_038216025.1 Patescibacteria group bacterium | reverse complement strand
GTCTGGGAGGTGATTTCCTTATTGCAGGAGGTACAGTGCGGATGGCCGATGCGGGCAAAGAGCAGGCGCAGGTAATCGTATATCTCGGTGACGGTGCCGACTGTCGAGCGCGGATTTTTGCTGGTGGATTTCTGCTCGATGGAGATCGCCGGCGACAGCCCTTCGATCGATTCGACGTCCGGTTATTCCATCTGCTCCATAAACTGGCGAGCATAGGAAGAAAGCGACTCGACATAGCGACGCTGCCCTTCAGCATAGATCGTGTCAAATGCCAGGGTGGACTTGCCGGAGCCTGACAAACCGGTGATTACGACCAGCTGGTCGCGGGGAATTTCGACGTCGATGCACTTGAGGTTGTGCTCGCAGGCGCCCTTGATGATTATTTTGTCGTGTGCCATTTTTTAATAATGCCACGGCGGGACGCTAAATGCAATCAAGTGCGTTTTTTGCTCGCAGCTATCTGAATTTGAAGTTAGTAGACACCGTTGGAGTGATTACTGTCAATTGAAACACTGTGGTCGGTGGGTGGTGGCTTGGTGCAAATCTTATTCGATCTCCTTTGACATATATTAGCAGTAACTATATAGTGTTTTTTAATTTATGCCTCTAATGCTCACCAGTACAGCGTGCAACACTTGCTCTTTAAATGTTGATCATCATGTTAAATTTGCACCGAGGAGTCAACGATGGGTAACAACAAAATAACCTACAAAATGAATGTGGGTTTATATTTCTTCTTTGCAGCCCTGTTTATAGTGCTGCTAATAACATCCACTTTTTACTTCATTATAAGAGAAAAACTTTACTCTGAAATAGTAGAAAACCTTAAATCAATAGTTAGTGTTGGGGCTGATACTATTGACACTGAGGCGTTTAAGAAACTTACATCAAAGCTTACCTCCGATAATTTTTCACAAGAAGATATTACTGCAATTGAAAAATCGGCTGAATTCATTGAAGTATACGGACAGTTAAACAAGATCAGAGATTCAAAGAATGGGCTCATCTTGTATACTTATATACTTGTTCCAGGAAAGGACAAAAATCACGCAACTTTTGTTGTAGATGCCGATGTACTAAATAACAAGAAGGACCGCATACCGAGTTCCGAAATATCTGAATTCGGCAAAACATATGACATCTCGTTCCAACCAATAACTCAAAAAGCACTAACAGAGAAAATAAATATTGTTGATACAAAATATGTTTATGATGAAGAGTATAAGACCAACTCAATAATGGGCTTTGCGCCTATTTATGATAAAAGAACCAAAGAATATCTAGGCACATTGGGTGCTGACATATCTGATGAAAACATTTCTGTTTTTCTCAATAAAGTTCTTATAACCAGCCTTATTTTAACTTTTGCAGCTATTGGAATAATTATCGTCATATCTATTTTTCTCGCCGGGTCAGTTAGTAAGCCGATTACAAAACTATCAGAAGTTGTGAATCAATTTTCTAATAAAGAGTTTGCAGTCAGAGCATCATTCGATACTCACATAAGAGAAATATCTGATCTGATAATCAATTTTAATTCCATGGCCCAGACAATTCAAAGTTACAACGAATATCTTGTTTCGTTAAATTCATCCTATGAGCGCTTCATCCCAGTCGAATTCCTCAGCTATCTGTCCAAGGAAAACATCATAGAAGTGAAGCTTGGCGATCAGATACAAAAAGACATGGCGGTTATGTTCTCTGATATACGTTCATTCTCCACATTATCGGAATCAATGACCCCAAAGCAGACTTTTGATTTTCTCAATTCGTACTTATTCCATGTCGGCCCTGTAATAAGAAAAAACTCTGGCTTTGTTGATAAATACCTGGGAGACGGGGTGATGGCTTTATTCCCAAGAGGCGCAGAGGACGCCATATTGGCTGCCATTGAAATGAGTCAAGGATTGGCTGGCTACAACAAGAGCAGAGTCGAGCAAGGCCTGGTTGAAATAAGGTCAGGCATAGGGATTCACATAGGCACTCTTATGCTTGGGACCATCGGTGAGGAGAAGAGGATGCAAGGTACTGTAATCTCTGATTCGGTAAATCAGGCTTACCGACTGGAAAACTTGACGAAAGATTTCGGATCTTCTCTTATTATCAGTAAGGAGATGTTCAGCAGGCTTGAAAATCCTGATAAGTATAAATATCGATTTCTGGGCAATACCAATGTGAAGGGAAAAACTGATAACATTTCAATATTCGAGATTTACGATGGCGACCCGGAAGAGACTATTACTTTGAAAGACTTGACCAAGCGTGAATTTGAAAATGCTGTTTATAATTATGGGATAGAAGAATATTTAGGCGCTGAAGCACTATTCCGAAATGTGTTGACTCGCTACCCTGAGGACAAGGCATCTCACTTGTATCTTGAAAAGTGCAAGGAAAAAATAATAGAGAACAATGAAAGGCAGGCATAATTCCAATTCCAGATCAAAGCGCCTTCTTCGTTGGCTCGTCTTCGGCTCCTCAACATACTGGTTGTATGCTTTCATCGCCTCAATCCTCGCCGCCTTTAATCCTAAAAACGGCTTTTGGGTCCACGAAAGACACGAAAAGACACGAAAAATTAAACCATTACAGCAAAACGGTAATTCACCAAACAGGTTACGCCGTGTAGTTGCAAATCTTTATGATTTTGTTCGTGTATTTCGT
>JBBQQK010000097.1:0-2724 GCA_038216025.1 Patescibacteria group bacterium | reverse complement strand
GTTACTTATGTTGATATTCACCTTTCTATCATAACCTAACACGCGTACTTGCTCAAAGTGTTCTAATCTGTGCTCTTCAGCACCATTATTCAATTAGAAAGCGGTACTTCGTCCAGCACCATCTTGCATTGGAAGAGACTTAAAGTTTCCATATTTACACAAATGTGCTATAATGCATGAGTATTAAATGTCTCATCAAATGTATGAAAAAGTATGAAATAGCTATTATTGGAGCTGGTCCTGCCGGCATAATGGCCGCTATCACAGCGGCTAGAGTTTGTAATTCAGTCGTATTGATTGAAAAAAATGATCAAATCGGCCGAAAACTCTTGGCAACTGGCAATGGTCGCTGCAATCTTACCAATAAAAATATTACTGTTGACCGCTACCATGGTTCAAATCCGCATTTCATAGAAAAAATACTAAAATCTTTTGATCAGAGCGAAACAACAGATTTTTTTGAGTCCCTTGGTGTTGCCCTAAAAGAAGAAGACAAAGGCAGGATATTCCCACGTACCAATCAAGCATCGACGATCCTTGATGCATTGACCCATGAACTCGAACGACTCAATGTAAAGATAGAAGTAAACTACGCTGTTGCTCAGATATCTAAGAACGACAGTTGGCAAATTCAAGGCCCAAATGGTGACATTATCAGTGCTGATAAATTAATCTTAACTACGGGCGGAAAAGCGGCGCACTATCTTGGTTCAAGCGGCGATGGTATTTTTTGGTCGGGAAAACTAGGTCATAGTATTAAGACGTCATACGCTGCTCTTGTACCAATTGAGACAATAGAGACTTGGCCTAAAGAAATTCAAGGTTTAAAAATAGAAGGTGCTGTCCGCATTGTATCTGACGGACAAATTATTGCAGAAAAAAAGGGCGACATTATGTTTACCCATTACGGCCTTTCCGGCCCGGCAATCATGGGACTTTCCAGGGAAGTATCTCCCCTGCTTCAAAAGTCAAAAGTAGAGATTGTGATCGATACAGTCACAGACATAGACGTTAAAGATTTAAATGAGAAAATCAAACATATCTTTGAGATAAGCGGCGTTAAAACAATAAAAAATGCCTTAGCGGGCTTTGTGCCAGCTAATTTGGTCATCAGAATTTTAAAAAATTTAAAAATTGACCTTAATAAAAAATCAGCTCAAATCTCAAAACAAGAACGCAAAGCTATCATCGATCAATTAAAAAACTTGACTCTGACCGTTTCTAAATCAAGACCTTTAAAAGAAGCGCAGGTTAGCACTGGCGGAGTTGACTCCGATGAGATCAACCCCAAGACGATGGAGTCAACCAAACTTTCTAATCTATATTTTGCCGGTGAAATCATCGATGTAGACGCCGACTCAGGCGGCTTTAATTTGCAATGGGCCTGGTCTAGCGGTTTTGTTGCAGGAAAAAGTGCAGCAAGCAAATAACACTCTGTCAATTGGTTCCTATTTCTATAATCTAAGCTAGTCTCTGCCTCGGTTTTTTTTAATCGTGGTCTTTTATATTTGATTCGAAAAGGTCTATAATATAAGTATATTTGGAGGGTGATGACTTTTTTTAAATCAAAAATACATACAGTATTACTGTTGCTACTTGTTTGTTCAATTTGCGGCACTTTCTACTTTATTCAATATAAAGCAGATACAAGTTTTTCTGAATATCGGATCTCGGGCAATATCTATAAAGAACTAACAAAATCGGTCCTTAGTGACGTGGAGGTTTGCTTTACTTTTGCCGATGGCCAAACTACTCAAACAACTAAAACAATGTATAGCGGGAACTATTATCTTATATTAAATTCAGAGATTCAGGGCGGTACATTAACTTTTAAAAAGGATGGTTTTTTTGACTTGGTTGGATATATCAACAGAGGCGAATCCAATGAGATCAATATTAACACAACCCTGAAACAGGGTTTCGGAAGAGAAGTTTTTGCTAACTATTATTTTTCACACGGATTCTATCCTTTTTCTATCCCCTTTACCCCCACCTCAACAAATCCAAATGATTTGTTCAAGCGACTCGAAAGATACTCAGATAGCGAAGGTTTAAAATATAGAGAGATTTCATATTTTAGTAACGAATATTCAAAAGGCGCCACTCTTTATTCCGAAAATAATCTAGGACAATTGATGGATCATACGCAATATAGGGTTCTGAGCTAAAATGAGATATGATAAGATTTGCTAAAAAATTAACAACTCTTACCACATGGAAATCCAACAAAAAGTACTGGAACTCATTTTGCCCAAAGGCGTGCTCGACTGGTTTGTTTTAATCGACGGGACAGTTAATGACGAAGATATACATATTACCCTGGAAGAAAAAGACGACCCACCCATCGCTGATAATCAAAAAATTATTGCCAGGAAATTTCATGACATCACCATTACCGATTTTCCCATCAGAGGCAGACGAACTCTCCTAACTTTCAGAAGAAGATATTGGAAAATTGAAGGGCAAGAAAAATACCTCAAAAGAGAGATCTCATTATCATTTCCCGGGACTCAACTTGAAAAAGAATTTGCTGATTTTTTAAAAGAAGACGGCGGAAGAGGAACCATCCTCGCTGGCTTCTATCGCAAAGTCTCAAAAGCTCCCGATCAAAGAATTTGAAAAACAGTACAAAGATCACTTGAGCGGATTTAAAAATTGGGATCAAAAAGAGCATGCTGAAAAGTGGATATTATTTCCTGAAAATATTGGAAAAAACTTAAGTCT
>JBBQQK010000096.1:0-2827 GCA_038216025.1 Patescibacteria group bacterium | reverse complement strand
GTCAATAATTCCTTGACTGTATGGACTTATATGTTGCAATAAGTCTCGAAACTAAAAATCCGATTGCTAATAAATTTGTAATAGCTAGCCATGTAACAGGCAGCTCGTTTATATCTCACCATACTGCATTTGAATATTATGGCATGGCTAATCAGGTTTTTTATGAGCTATACACATCTTCAGAAACAGAATTCAAAAGCTTTTGGTTTGACGGATACAACTATAAATATGTTCAGAGTAAAATGAAGCAAGGCGTAAATAAAGCTGGCGACAATATTTGTGTGACAGATTTGGAACGAACAGTCATTGACAGCATCAAAGATTTTGATAAAATAGCTGGAATAGAGGAACTGTTGCGTTGCTTGGAAATGATAACATTTTTGGACACAACAAAGCTTAAAAAATATCTAGTAAATTATGATTCGCAAATTCTATATCAAAAGGTTGGATATATTCTTAGCCATTTCAAATCATCAATGAAATTAGATGATGATTTTTTTGTGTTTTGTAAAAATAAATTAAATAAAAGTGTGCGATATTTTTATAATGGCATTGAGAATGAATTGCCTATCTACAATAACTTTTGGCAGTTATTTGTTCCAGCATCATTACTTTCGATAATTGACAAAGGAGGTAATGTAAAATTTTAGCCTTAAAAGGAGAAACGGTAATGAGTTTTACTATATTTGACTTGTCTCGACTTTCAGTTGATATTGCTGAATATTTTGGGATTATGATGGTGTATGAAGTAGAAAAATTGAAAAGGATAAATTGATTGTGAGTCGCCGAAGAGCGCCGAAGAGCGCCGAAGAGTGCCGAAGAGTGCCGAAGAGCACTGAAGAGCACCGAAGAAGCATCAGAGTAAAGGAGGCCTCAGATGAGTTTGAAAAATGCCATACAAAATGGGGAAGGTAAAAATTTAGAATTCAAAGTACAACTACCAAATAGCAATGCGTTAGCTAAAACAATCGTAGCTTTTTCTAATACAGGAGGCGGTAGACTGGTTATTGGAGTCAATGATAAAGGCGAGACTGTTGGACTTGAACCGGATGTGAACATCTTTGATTTAAAGGATCAAGTGGCTTCAATCATTTACGATACATGTTATCCGACAGTTCTTCCAGATATCTATACAACTACGATTGATAATCATTTATTCCTGATTTTAGAAGTATACAGAGGCAATCTGTTGCCCTATTACTTGAAAAACAAGGGAAAAAATGAAGGTGTTTATATTAGAGTTGGAGCAACGAACCGCAAAGCTAGTCATGAGAATATCCTTGAACTTGAAAGACAAAGAATGAATATTAGCTTTGACCAGGAGGCCAATAGGGAGGTGGATTATGATTCATTGGATCTTCTGCCAATAGAGGACCGCTTTATTCAAGCAGGCAAAGTACTAGACACTGCAGTTATGAAAAATCTTAAACTGATTATTGAAGAGAACGGGATATTATATCCATCCAATGGGCTATTGATCTTACTAGGGAAATTTGAACACGTTAGGATGAAGTGTAGTCGATTCAAGGGAAACACCATGGAGACGTTTTTGGATCGAAAGGAATATGATGGAGACTTGTTAATACAGCTCGAAAATGCTGAAAAGTTTATCAAAAACCACATTAGTTTAAGTAGTGAAATAAAGGGTTTGCAACGAGAGGATGAGTACGAAATTCCACTGGAAGCGATTAGGGAGAGTCTTGTCAATGCAGTTGTTCACAGAGATTATTCAAATGATGGTAGAGACATTAAGGTTGGCATATATGATAATATTATAAATATTGTTTCTCCTGGGGCTTTTCCTAGTACGATAACGCAGGAAGATATCCTTGAGGGAAGATCCGAAATCAGGAATAAGGTTATTGCCCGGGTATTTAAGGAACTCAACTATATCGAACAGTGGGGTAGTGGTATCCGTAGAATAAAATCGAGTTGCCAAGCGAGGGGCTTGAAAGAGCCTGAAATTTTAGAAAAAGGAGATTTTGTTAGTGTGAGTTTGTATAGGAAACTTGCCTTTCAAGAAGAAAAAAATAATGAAATTCTAATTTTAAGAGATTATGAAGAATCTATTCTTAGATATCTGGAATTAAACCAAAACAAGATTACGACAAAAGAGACGCAAACAATATTAGGCTTAGGCGAAAGAAGATCTCGTGAAATATTGAAGGAAATGATTGACAAAAATATTCTTGAGAAAGTAGGAAAGACGACAAATACGCATTATCGCATGAAAAATTCTGCCCCACGATAGACACATGGATTGCCAAGGGTAGGTTAATATGGTAAATGTTGACCTTTTCAAGGGAGGGGGACTGAATTTACTGTGTAAATCGGGGATGTTTCATATAACTTCAGGCTAGGTGAAGCCATAACCAATTTTACTTCGATAGTGTTGCTTTCCTTATATTTCATCTGGATTCTCCTCCCTTGTTAACGCGTTCTAACTCTTGCTAACTCATGCTAACGTTAAAGAATATTGCAAGCAAGTGTAAATATTGGCCACAGATTCAATAGTACAATAGACATCTTTGTGGCAGTGATAATAAGGCTGATCAAGAATAGAGGAAAGTGCAGTTATTCGAAAATTTCGAATAACTGCCGTAGACGTAAAAACCTACGATGCCAATCATTATAATTCACAGATGGTAATTGCAGTCGGGTTTAGGGTAAATGCAGAAAGAGCGGTGCAGTTTCGAAAATGGGTTAATCAAATAGAAAAGATTATACAATTAAAGTCTGGTTTATGGATGAATACATACTCTCTAAATAAAATAAGTAACTACCTGAGGCGCGGGGAAGCCGCCGGGGTGGGGGCCCCCCCGCGAGG
>JBBQQK010000095.1:0-2963 GCA_038216025.1 Patescibacteria group bacterium | reverse complement strand
TTGAAAAAGCTTTTGGTACCATAATTCATGGTAGGCCCTCCTTAGGTAAATTTGCGTTTCCCTATTGAGCCTACCATTTTTTTTGTTAGAAACCTGTACGCACAACTTTTCCGTGCTAAACCACGTACAAATTTACCCCACGAATTTAAGAAGAGCCATTGATACATTGACTTATTCAACTAATAGTGGTATAAACAACAAGCTCTTATATGAGCGTGGAGGCGAACTTTGAAAAGATTGGTTTGGAGTCTTATAGCTTTATCAATCGTAATATGTTTGTTTGGGTTCGCCCCCAAGCATTCAAAAGCAAAGCCTTCCAAACCGATCAGACCTTCAACAGGGATATCGGTTTGGATTTACATCTTAGAAAAGGCTGAAGGAGGCGATCCTTCGAGGATCGTTAAAAAAGCTAAGACGAACAGCTTGTCAGGCATTATTGTCTGCACCGATCGTTTTGGTCGTACCTTCGGAAGCCAAACTAAGATAGACCGGATACAAAAGCTTTGCGGTAAAAACGGTATTGAATTCATCCCTTATCAACGCTGCTCGGGAGCCAATCCTGACGCAGAAGCGAACAGGGCGATCAATCGGCTAAAGAAAGGCGCCAATGTGTACGTCTTCGACATAGAAGGCGAATACAAAGTGAAGGAAGGACCAGAGAGGCTTATTCGAACCCTCGGAATCGTCAGGGCTTGGCGAGACAAACACAAAAAAGGAGCTAAAATCTATTACAGCTCTTTTGGACTGAGATCGCGCCATGCCAACTTCCCCTGGGAAATCGCAGATTCCCTCTGTGACGGCAATATGCCTCAATGGTATATGGCTTCATGGCACAAAAGCCAAGGCTGGAGCAAAGACGAGAGTATTAAGCAGATTCTGCTTGACCTTGCTCAGAGCAACTACAAACCCCCAACCATGCCTGTTCTTCAAGCTTATGGAAGGGGAAAAGCCGGTGCCTACTCTAGTCCTCAGGATCTAGAAGAGGAATTGAAAGCCATTAGGTCGCCAGAAGGAATAAGTATTTTCCGTTGGGAACTGATGGACGAGGGGCACTGGAAAATTATCCGCAAGTTCACAAAGAAAGTGTGAGGGAGGCGATGTACATGTACGTTGAAAGAATTGGAACTATCGAACTCAAGAGCAAAGAAGGCTCAGTGGATACTATCTTTCAGATAGTATTCGAAGGAGAAACCGCCCAACATATTGATGACATCGAAAACCTTCAGTCGTTCCATTTGGGTCACACCGGCAAAGTTAGAGAAATCAATACATCACGTTTAAAAGACGTGTCAGATTTCCCAGATATAGTCCTTAAAGGACTTAAATATCTGGCCATGAAGATCAACTCTGAGTTGACGATCAGGCATAACAGAACACAAGCGCTTGTGACAATAGACACAATCCGCCACGCACAATCCGGCATTCTTATCGACCTGATAAGCCGCCTGATGAGAGAAGGATCAATCAAAACATAGCAAGCATTCGGCCGGCCCCACAAAATGGGGGCCGGCCTTTTACTTTATAACTTTATGAACTTTTAACTTTTTACTCACGGGCCATTGCTTCGTTTTTCATTTCAATTGGCATTTTTTCTATCGCATATCGGAGCGCGGTTCTCGGCATGACCGCTTTATTCTTCAAAACATATTCAAACACCTCTTCTTGATTGGCCTTGCTTGCTTCTTTCAACATCCAGCCATAGCCTTTTTGGACAATGTCGTCCTCGTCAAGCAGCAAGACATCAGCAATTTCAAATACATATTTAGAGAACAACCCTTTTCTGGCCGGCAACACCAAGGAAACCGCAGCTGCCCTCTTCATCCACCTGTTTTTTGATTTAGTCCATTTTCTCAACTCACTCAGATAATGAGGATATTTTTCAACGAATGAACCTATCGTATGGTTGCAAAAGGTATCGCAAGTAGCCCAATTATCGATATAATTTTCAACCCAAATTTCAAAAATAGCAAAATCACCCGGCATGAACTGTTTGTTCATCTTATAGGACCAATTACAAGCAATGATTGATTCGTCCCAAAAACCGGTTCGAAAAAGCTCATCGCACAGCTCAAATATTTCTTTTTTGCTCTTATCTCCCGGGAAATATTCTTTGCTAATATCATTAATCTGCGGGACAGTCACTCCGCGCAAGTTTACCTTTTCTTTAAAAAATTTTTCTCCGCTTTCTTTTGCTTCAGGATCAGCAATAGCTTCCAACTCTTTCTGGATTTTTTCAATTATCTCTTTCATTTGATTTTCTTGAAATTATACTTTTTTAATTGTTCTTCTATATCTTCAAATCCTTTGCCTGCCAACATACCGCCTGCGATAAATTCCTCTTGGGTCACATCAGCCAAGCAAAAGTCTGGCATTTCAAATTTATCTTTTTCTTCCACAGAAGAAAACTCAAAATCCACTAAAACCAAACCCTCAAGCCTATCTTTGAATACATCGATTTCTGCCTCAAATCCGTTCCAAGTATAGCTGTAGCGCAACTTTTTGACCTCGAGACCTTCGATTCGACTAAAATACTCAAATTCCTTTTCAGTTAATTTAATCGTTTGCTCAAGCATATGTGAACTATCCCCTTCGTTCACAGGCTCCTTTTTCATCAGCATGTATTTTTCGCCATTTTTGCGCAGGCGGATTGTGGGATGAATGGAGACCTTAGGGTGATAAATATCACGCATTTCTTTGCATGCTAAACCAGTCAAATCTGGCAATTCTTTGATAAGATACGTTTTTTCAAGTTCGATCACAATGCCCTCATTAATTAATTGACGAAGACTTGCATTTATTGTACAATCAATTCTTCCATCAGATCCTAGATTCACCCCCGAAGTGCAACTTTTCTAACAGGATTTTTAACTAATAAATTGTTCTCTTCCAACACCTCAATTGGTGTTTTGTAGCCCAAGGATTTCCTTGGCTTTTTGTTTAATATGCCGATAATATATGCAATA
>JBBQQK010000094.1:0-3017 GCA_038216025.1 Patescibacteria group bacterium | reverse complement strand
GCTACGGTAGGCGAAAAAGGTAACTGGAAAGCGGTTGAGAAATACATTAAAAATCAAGGTATTAGACCAGAGGACGTTCAATTGCACCTGTTCGGAATGTTCCCCTGATACCCCGACGGCTTGGCCGCGGGGAGATTCATTTTAAGTGAAATAAGATTTGAATTTTACATTAATTAACAACCTCTATCTCTTTTTATTCTTAGGATTCTTTTTCTTAGGGTATTTTGTTTTTTCAAAATCAAAAGATAAAAATATCTCCAAGCTTTTTTTGTATCTGATGCTTTCAGTGTCATTTTGGGTCGGCTCTAATTTTATTTTAAGGCTCGTGGGTTCAAATTTAACTCTTTTTGTTCTAAGAAGTACTTATGCTTCTGCTATATTAATGCTTTTCTGCATATTCCAATTCAGCTATTATTTCCCTAAAAATGTCTCAATTTCCAAATTGAATCAGAAAATAGCAGTGGCGATCAGCGTATTTGTGGTTTCTGTTTCCTTTACGTCATTTTTTGTTACAAGCTATTCTGAAAAAGAAAAAATTATTGAGCCGTCATATGGGAAAGGGTTTGACTTATTCTTAGTCTTTACACTAGCCCTCGTCGCTCTTATAATTAGAAATTTATGGATTCAATACAAAAATGCTACAGCATTAAACAGGCGTCAACTGATTTTCATTTCGATCGGTTTTGTAGTATCGGCACTTTTGTCTACGACCACAGACTTGATCTTACCCGCGTTGACACAGAATAGCACTTCGGCAAACTTTGGGCCGCTTGGAAGTATTTTTCTATTGGGTTTTTCCGCCTACGCAGTCACCAAACATAACCTTTTTAACACAAGAGTGATCTTGTCCGAAATTTGGGCAATTCTGCTTACTGTAGCAATTTTTATTTGGCTAATAGTTCATTTCTCAATCGGAAATTTATTAGGATTTTTGTTTATTGCCAGCATCTGCATACTTTTCGTTAGGTCTGTTGTGTCTGAGGCAGAAAAAGAAGAAAAACTGGCAAGAGCAAATAACCGACTGGAAAAAGATAAAAAAGATCTGACAAGACTTGATCGGATGAAGGATGAGTTTTTGATGGTGGCAACTCATGAATTAACAACTCCAATCGCCGCTATCCGGGGTAAATTTGATATGGCTATTTCGGAAAATATGGCTGGGCTCAATGATGATCAAAAGAATTTCTTTGTCCCTGCCTTTGATGCGACTAACCGCTTAAATCATCTTCAGCAAGAACTGCTATCCACTGTTCGAATAGATCAGAATAAGTTAGTCATCAATGCAGAGCCATTTTTGATCGAGAGTATTATCGAGGAAGTAGTGAATGATTTTAAAGAGGATACTCAAGAAAAGCAAATTAAATTGACTTGCAATCTATCTTTCAGGGGGAAGCAAATAAATATTGATGTAAAAAAAATAAAGGAAGTAGTTACAAATTTAATTGATAATGCAATTCGTTTTACTGACAAGGGCGAAATAACCATCGAAAGCAAACTTGACGACACCGGACACAGCGTTATTGTCTCGATCACAGATACAGGAGTCGGCATTAGCAATGAATTCAAAAAAGATCTTTTTGAGAAGTTTGTTCAATCAAACCGTTTTGATCTGAATAAACCGCACGAGCAACAAGGAATAGGTCTTGGACTATACATTTCTAAACATATCGTTGAGCTCCACGGCGGCAAGATCTGGTGTGATTCCACAATTGGAAAAGGTAGTACTTTTTTCTTCTCTCTTCCAATAACTGAATAGCGTTATTTCCTACAGAAAAAATAATTTAATAAAAGTTTTAAAATCTAGTAAGATAATCCAATAAACAAGGAAGGACTCGATATCGAAAAAAGGAAAATGGTTATTTGCGCGAGCGCATCTTTTGAAAAAGAGATTCTTACATGGAAAGACAAGTTGGGAGAAATAGGCTACGATGTTATAAAATATCCAAGCAAAATTAAAGGAGATTTCCTTCCTAATTACAAAATAGAATTTACAGAACATTACAATTTCATTTCCAAAACTGCGTTCTGTTGGCGCTCAATTTAGAAAAGAAAAGCATACAAGGATATATAGGATCAGGGGTATTTGCAGAGATGGCTTTTGCCATTGGTTTAAATCGAGTTTTAAACAAAAAAATTGAAGTCTGTTATTTAAATCCATTCCCTAGTGGCATTCTGCCATATTCAGATGAGCTTGAGCTCTGGCAAGAACTAAAATGGATCAAACAGTTCCCTATCTAATATTAGCTCATAAAAAAAAGCCACCGAACCTATTAAGTTTCGGTGGCACGGACACATTATCACTGACGCAGATCCTCAAGAAGAGCAAGAAAACGGTTTTGACTCACTTCTGTATAGTCGTTGTAAAAAACTCTATCTGCCGCGCTATTCCCAGAATTGGCGATATCAGAAAGCAACTCAGTAATTCTTTTATCCTTGTCTTTCCTTTTAAGAAGGTTGATTCTGTCTACAGCCTCCTGCGGATCGGTTGGCAGAATTTGAACTACTATTCCGCCGCTTCTCTTCAGCTCAGGAATATTGCCTTTCGTGATAATAATCGCGACATCTTGATAAGTTTTTTTCTGCTCTGAAAACTCAATGCATGCATAAGAGTTTCCGAACGCTTCAGTAACAAAACATAAGCCTCCTTTTTCATCCAAAGTATCAAATTCTTGGCGATCCATATGCCTTAAGTGCCAAAACTCCTCGTTTCTCTGTGGACGAGTAGTGACGCTCATAGGGACAAAGAAGCCCGTAGATTGAAGCAAGTTTATGAAAAAAGATTTTCCGCTGCAGCTTGGTCCGAGTAACCCAATAACCATTGGAAATACCTCCTTGATACCCAAAATATCTTAAACGAATAGTAGCCTAGATTCACTCAAATGTCAAGAGCTGCCTCTTAGCTCATAAAAAAGGTTACCGAAATCCTTCCGAATATATCATAATTGGGTTACCGTAGTCAGATATGAATATGACTACAAAAAAAGACATTTTTGAGCGCTACTTAAGAGAGTATTTAA
>JBBQQK010000093.1:0-3116 GCA_038216025.1 Patescibacteria group bacterium | reverse complement strand
GGCTTAGGGGCTTTAGATTCACCGTGGGTCCGATGCTACTACTCTTAGGTTTTTATTTAAGTAATTTTACAAAAAGCCAATGGCGAACGATTTTGTATTCTGCCACTGCTCTTGGCTTGATCGTTGCAATTCCTACTTTATTTGAATTATTTAATTATAAATTGCCCTTAACTTCTAATTTTTCTGAAATAGGGGCGTTAGTCGAATCGCACAAGATCTCTGGCACAAATATAGCCAGAGTCCAGTCAATTTTGGCTGGCCCAAATGCCTTGGGTTTATTTATGTTAATTTCTTTTTCAGCGGCAATTTCTACCAAGCTATTTTTCCCAAAGAGCCTTTATGTCTATTCAATATTTTTAATATTAATCGCTATTGTTTTTAGCTTCTCTAGAAGTGCATGGTTAGGATTATTGATAGCATTTTTAATCATTTTATATAGCTTTGCGTCAAAATACTCAAAATATCTAGTTTGGATTATTACGGTACTTCTCATTGCGGCAGGTATTTATATTTTTCTTAAAAATGATATGATCAAAAATCCGATCGTCACTCATATGGATTCTACAACATTGCGCGTAGTTCAATACGAAAGGATCTGGAATTCAAGAAATGAAATTGGTTTTTTGGGCCGAGGACTTGGTACGGCAGGTCCTTCTTCTCAATACCGCTTAGATGGAGGACCAAATCGCTGGACAGAGAATGTTTATCTGGATATTTTTGAAGAACTTGGTTACGTCGGGCTAGTGTTGTTCTGTCTGGTATTCCTGGTGCTGATTATTAAGTTTTCTCTTATTAAACTTAAAGACAAAAATAATCTGGCCCTTGGGGGAATAGTTTTGTTATGCTCTTTTTGTGTCTCGGGATTGTTTATTAACTTTTATACAGGACAGGTTGCAGTTTACTTTTTTATCATAATATTAAGCTTTTACCTTAAATATGTAGAAGGAAATTCGGAGGACAAATGGCAAAAATCTTAATTGATGGAAGATTTGTAGGGGTCGGCGATTCGCAAACCAGATATGTTTTGGAATTGGTGCAAAATCTTTTGGTGATTGATTCTGAAAATCAATATACATTGTTGATCAGGCCTCAAGGAATAAAAGATTCTTGTGAGTGGTTAAGTGTGTCTGATGAAGATAGAAAGATTTTCATTGAAAAATGTAAATTGAAAATTGAAAATTTGACCGTTACGGTCATGGATATACCGCATTATAGCTTGACCGAGCAAACAAAACTGCTCAATTATTTAAATAAGAATAAATTTGATTTAGTGCATTTTACTCAATTCAATCATCCGGTTCGCTACAGAGGAAAATATATTACCACTATTCAAGATTTAACTTTGGTAGGGCATCTTCATCGCCAGAATATTCTCAAAAAAGTTGCCTACAACCTGGTAATGAAATCGGCAGCCAAGGATTCATCTAGGGTCATAGCTATTTCTCAAGAAACTGAAAAAGATATCATCGATTATTATAAAATTCCTAAATCAAAAATCGACGTAATCTACCACGGTATTGATCACGAAAGATTTAGTGTTGGCATTAAGGATAAAGAATTAAAAATTAAGAGTTTCAAAGATAAATATAAAATAGACGCTGAATATATATTGTATACAGGTGCGTGGAAAAAGCATAAAAACTTGCTTAGAATGCTTAAAGCATACGAGCAGTTTAAATTACAAGCACAAAATAACAAATCACAAATAAATTCTAATATTCAAAATATTAAACTGGTGTTAGTTGGAAAGATTGATGAAAAAGAGCCTGAAGTCATAGCTGAAATTAAAAGGATCAACGAGAAGTTGTTCAAAACTATGCCCAATGCCATCATAACTACAGGATTCATAGAAGATCCAGAACTGCCTATTGCCTATGCCGGCGCCCTTGTATACTGTATTCCTTCGCTTTCTGAAGGATTCGGTTGGCCGCCTTTGGAGGCAATGGCATGCGGTACGCCCGTAATTTCATCGAATTTATCTTGCATGCCCGAAATATTAGGAGGGGCTGCTTTATATTTTGACCCTTACAATATAGAAGAAATTACAAATTCTATTAAAAGGATTATTAGTGATGCTTCATTGCGCTTGAGTTTCTCAGCAAAAGGTTTGGAGCAAGTCAACATATACAATTGGGAAAATACTGCAAAAAAGACTCTTGAAACATACAAAAAAGTGCTCGCATAGCAATCTACATCAAACTAATTATTTGTAGTCCTAAACTATATAATTATTATTATTTTATGCTACAATGGTAATGTATCTCAAACCTATTTGGGATAGGTATAAGGAGGACTATGCAAGATGAAACACAAAGTTTTCTTCGTAAGCTTACTGTTCTTCTGTCTTTCGAGTGTTATGGCCTCGCAAAAACCAGGGAAAGTTTGGCTGTCTGGGGGGAGCTGCAACACGTCAGCCGGTCCTGGGACATCAATGGCTAGCGGTATTACTAACTCTATCCACAATTTCCTGCCCGACGGAACCAAAAGAACCTGGTTTTTCTTTCAAGCGAAATCTGATCAGATTGTTGGTCTTTCGCTATGGATCAATGGCTCGCTCGTATCCAGCTACAAGCTGACAAAGCTAAATATCTGGCAGAGCGTTTGTGCAGAGTTTGATCCAAGTTTGATTCCCACCGATAAATTCCTTTATGAGGTTAAGATCCTTGGAGGGACAGCCAAAGGAACAGTCGAATTTCGTAAGGTAGGAGTCGCTTTTGACTGTCAGGCGGACCCAGCAGAAAGACTATACCGTATTGTCCTGCACGGCCATAGTGATCACTCAGATGGTACAAGAACTGTGAAAGGGATGGCAACGAAAGCCAAAACAGAGGGTTTTGATGGCATGATTCTAACAGATCACTATGACATGCTGTTTGGGCTTAAGAAGAAAACTACAAACACAGCTGGATCGTATATCAGCGAGTGTGATGCTGAATCCAACGAGTCTTTTCTCATGGCGTCCGGCGTTGAACTTTGTTCAGTATCCTATTTCGAAGGAGAAGAACAAAAGAGCCACATGGTCGCCTTTCCGCTTACTAGTTCTGAGCCGATAGAAATGATCTCGGCATGTGATCAGCAGTTGGGAGTAATTCAAAGGCTTTCTGCTGCCTGTGATC
>JBBQQK010000092.1:0-3299 GCA_038216025.1 Patescibacteria group bacterium | reverse complement strand
TCAACTCCTTGTTACCCGCCATACTTCCTCGATTGTCGTAAGGCCTTTCAATACTCTTATAAGACCGTCCTGTTCCATGGTAATCATACCTTCGTCCAGGGCGGTTTTTCTAAATTCGGAAATAGCGGCGCTTCGAATAACTAGAGCTTCTATTTTGTCAGTAGGCACTAAAGTCTCAACAATAACCTGACGCCCAATAAAGCCGGAACTACTGCATTTTTCACAGCCCTTGCCGTGCACTAAAGCCGGCTTCTCGGCGAATAGTACTTTCTGGCAATCCTGATCCAGGTGATCTTTAATAGGAGTGAGTACCCTTAACACTTCCTGCCATATTTCAGGCGTGGGATAAAAATTTTCTATGCAGTCAGGACAAATTTTTCGTACCAGTCTTTGAGCTATTATCAGATTGATCGATCCTGATAACAAGAACGGTTTAACTCCGATTTCTAGAAGTCTGGCAAATACAGCCGGGGCATTGTTTGCATGAATAGTGGACAGTAACAGGTGCCCTGTCAGAGAGGCCTGAACAGCTATTTCCGCAGTTTCTAGGTCTCTTATCTCACCGACCATCAAGATGTCGGGATCTTGGCGCATGGCGGCTTTCAGACCATCTGTAAAGTCATATCCATTGGCAGAATCAATCTGACTTTGTTCGATTCCTTCAATCCTATATTCAACCGGATTCTCGAGAGTTATTATTTTAATTCCAGGTTTTTTTAATTCAAGCAAAATCGCATAAAGACTTGAGGATTTTCCACTACCGGTAGGACCTGAATTTAAGATCATTCCATAAGGCTTTGTGATTGCGGCTCTTATGGCTGCTAATGCCTCCGGACGAAAACCAAGACGATCTAGATTCAATATGGATTTTTCTTGTCCAAGCAATCTCATGACTATAGCTTCACCAAAGGTTGATGGCATTATAGATACGCGCAGATCAACATTGTCGCCGCTAACCACAAAAGTAAGCCTTCCATCTTGCGGCTTATTATTCAAATCCATCCCGAGCTTTGCCAGAAATTTTATTCTTGAGTTCAATTGCTTGTATTGATTAATCGACAGATCAACTACATCTTGTAAAATTCCGTCGACTCTATACCTTATGTGTATTTTTTCTTCCGCAGGTTCTATATGAATGTCGGACGCCTGAACTTTATAGGCGCCGCTCAAAATAATATCGAGTATTTTTGTGGTATTGGCTCGAAGAATGGCTTCGCTGACGGATTTAATATCAGTCAATCCTTCTGTAGCGTCTTCTCTCTTTGCCTTTAAATCGCTTTCGAGCTCAAACACTTTCTTTTTCTTAAATTTTTCATAAACTGACACGCCATACAAAAAACTTGATTTAGACATAATCGCAGGGGACAGCTCTAATCCAATTTCTTTACCAAAATCAAATAGGAATTTGGCTATTTCGGCCCTCTTTGGTTCAACCGCTCCCATTTTTAAAGTTTTACCAACCTTAAGATAGGGGACAATCTGATACCTTATTGCGTCCTCTTCCGGTATTAGATTCAAAACTTCTTGAGTGAGAGGATAATTTGACAAATTAATATAGGTCAAAGAAAGCTTCTTGGCTAGCTCTTCAGTATGTCTCTCTTCCTGCTCACGGTTGAGATAATAAATTGTTGATCCTATGTCTACCATAATTCAATTATAACAAGATACGAAACAACCTACAAAGCGTTAAAAGAAGTACCGCAGGCGGGCACTTGTACATAATAAAAAGACCACCCCTGTTGAGTACAGGAATCATCTTTTGCAACACAGATAGGTTTTTTTCGCGTGTCCACTTTAGTGGGTACGGTTCAAACGATGGTGATTTTTAATAGAGCAACTAGATTTACTGACCCTAACTTAAAATCTCTTTAAAAATTGAGAGATTACGTTCAATAATATTTGGAATAAACCTTTTTTTATCCAGTTCGTTCATTACTTCGAGCTCTTCTAAACTAAAAGACTCAAATCCGACACCTTCACCTTTTTCCATTTTTAATCCCTGAATATCACTCATAAATCGGAAACAAAATACGGCCCTCGATACATTGTTCTTTTTATTGGTTACTGGATTTTCAGTATTTGATTTAACAATCTTCACCAACTGAAGTTGAGATTCTTCAATTTCCAAACCGGTTTCTTCATGAATCTCTTTTATTGCAGTAGAGGAGTAGTCCATACCAATTTCAACATGACCTCCTACGGTTGCGTCTAATAAATCTGGGCTATTAGATTTGGTTTTGCTTCTGTGCTGGAAAACTATTTTATTATTCCGATCAATAAACCAAACATGCACTTCCCTGTGAAGCGAACCTCTTGTATGAACTTCTTCTCTTGTAGCGATGCCTATGACTTCACCGTTTTCATTTACAATATTTAGCAAATCTTGATCCATGATATATCTCTAGTTATTTTTCTAGTGGAATGGCGGAGAGGCAGGGATTTGAACCCTGGATGACCTTGCGGCCATACCTGTTTTCGAAACAGGCGCACTAGACCACTATGCGACCTCTCCGTACCTGGATATAATACCTAGTTTTTCTTTATGTCCAATAGGATGCTTTAAGTGCCATTCTCTTTTATAAGCTTCACTTTTACTTTCAAACTGCTCGTAATAAATCATTTCCCAAGGCCCAAAAGGACGGGTTGATTTTGTATTACCTTTATTGTGAGATTTAAGTCTTCTCTCTAAATCAATCGTAAAGCCTACATAAAATCTTTTAACTCTTAGGCTCTTGATGATATATACATAATAAATCATTTACCCAACCAATAGAGAGATTTATTAATTTTACTATTCTTGTGGAAAAACATAATATACACAAGGATACTATCACAAAAATCGTTCGTAATCTATATTTAAAAAACCGCCTAAAAGAGGGCGGTTTTTTAAATTTTCTATCTTGGATCCCTGCTTTCGCAGGGATGACAGAAGCCTCTGTCATTTCTTTTTTCTGATAGTAATATCTACGCCTGTTTTCTTTTCCGCTTTATCAAGTTTTTTGTTCATCATTTTAGTCATGAAATCCTGTTTTTTTGGCTTTTCGATCGCTTCCTCTATGACTTCTTCGGCAGGCTTACCAATTTTTTCATCTAGTTCCTCAATTTCGTCTTCAGCCATTTCCATTTCTTTTTTGATATTGAGGTTGATATACAATTGCTGGCCTATAGAAAATAGTGTTGTAACTACCCAATACAACGAAAGCGCGGCCGGCATCGAACGGGCAAAAATGAAGGTTGTTAGCGGGAAAATGAAAAGCATTTGCTTATTCATCATTGCCATAGGATCGTTCTGCGCCTTC
>JBBQQK010000091.1:0-3383 GCA_038216025.1 Patescibacteria group bacterium | reverse complement strand
GATGGGACGAAAATGTTCCACCATGTATTTGGTGATTTATTGCCTTCTGACTCGTCTAAAATAAAGTTTTTTGACAAAGAATGAGGTATCACGGTGATTTTATTATCAAGCATTTCCCTATATTTATAGGCGTAATAATTTGAGGGAGCGATAAAAGTAGTATTGGTTGACTTGTCACGTTTTATGATACTGGCCATTTTATCAAAGCTTTTTGTTCCCCAATTTTGATCAAACTCTATTGGATTGGTATGCACTGTAAAAACTCTTGTTTTATCTACGGCACAGAAGTAGAAAAGCAAGGAATTAAAATGTATGAGATCGTATTTTGAAAAATCAAAAGAACTATCAATAATACCAGCAAATTTTTTTAATGAATCAAGGTTAAATTCCTTGAAAAATGTGCTCCGTATTGAATACTCGTCCAATTTATCTATCGTGCTTAAATTTAATGGGAAGTAAGGAACATTATTGATAGCTGTTTTTTTGCCAGACAGCATTAGCACTTCATTCTCAATAAAGCTTTCTTGCAAAGACGAAGAAAGATCGACTACGTACTTTTCAGTGCCACCAATTGATTTTGCATTAATCGGCCACAAGCTAACATGTAATATTTTTATTTTATTCATGAATTAAATTATTGCTGCCTCGAGAGCCTGACTATTTATGATGGTATGAAAATTTTCACTTTGATTTTCACTGTTCAGCAATGAAAATGCTTTTCTTATGTCTTGGTTCGTGACTTTTTTCTCATTCAATACGGTGTATCTATCATTTCTAGGCTGTATGTTGTTGGGGAGAATTGAGAGTGTGCTGGCTATGCTGTCTTCTTTTAATAATTCCGCTAATAGACCAAAGTCATTTAGGGCTGAAAAAATTGCTTCACTATAGTTGGCTTGTAATTCCATTATTAATAATATTCCTGCGGTTACACTAATTGCATGAAAAGTATTAACTTGTTTCTCAATAAAAGAGGCCACTATATGTTCGGAGCCACTTTCAGGACGGCCAGAACCGGCAATATTCGTGATATATCCGGAAAGCATAATTAGTTCGACTATGAGTCTTATGCTCTCATGATCTTTTCTTAAGATTATCGCTCTGTTGTTTAACAACTGCTCCAGTATAAACTCAGCTAGTTTTAGCAAAAACATATCAATTGTTTCGGCATTTTTTGTGTTTGAAAGTTTCCAATCAAACAATGCCGTATGAATAGAAAGAACATCGCATAATCCATAGAGATGGAATTTAAAAGGTGTTCTGTCTAATAGATCAAAATCTATGAACACTTTATCTGGAGTTTTTGCTAATATGGCTCTTTTTTTGTTATTGTCTAATAGGCAGGCTTTATCCGTAAAGAACACATTGGTGGTTAGTGCGGTTGGAATAGATACCAATTCGATATCAAGTTGAGAAGCTATGTACTTCGCAATATCTGTGGTTTTGCCGTTTCCTAAGCTGATAACCCTTTTGAAGCATTTACCTTTTATGAAGAAGTCTATCGAGTCCTTTTCGATTCCTAGTTCCCTAGAGTTTATTTTGAAGGCATTTGTCGAAATTCTATTCTTGATTATTTTGTATGAAGTGGGCGAAAAGACAAAAAGATCATCGCTGTCGAGATTAGAAAGAAAGAGCTCGATTGAAAGATTGCTAATTTCTATCTTCGAATTAAAGCTGATATCCTGAGTTATTGTCATTTTGTATGTGTTAATTTATTAAATTGAATGTGATTATGATATCACTTAATTGGCGTTTTGTCTAATATGGGACAATTAATTAGCAATAAAGTTGTAAAAATCTATACTGATTTTGATGGTACAATATCCAGAAGAGATATAATCAATTCTGTTCTGGACAAATATGCCGACTTAAGTTGGCTTGAGTTGGATAAATTATTTCTTAAAGATAAGATATCTTCTTCTGAATGCCTTACTGGGCAAATAGCTCTTCTCTGTGATTTGCCAGACAAAAACATACTTGAAATCGCAGAGACGGTCGGAATTGACAAGAGCTTCATACCATTTTTTAATTTTTGTGCAGGCAATAAGATTGATATTGAAATCGTTAGCGACGGTATGGACATTTACATAAATCATTTATTAAAAATAAATAATATAAAAGTTAGAAAAATCAACTCTAATATTTATAAGGGCCAGGGGATAGTCGAATTTCCTCACAATAAATGCTTATGCGAAAAAGATTGCGCTAACTGCAAGAAGTCTCACTTGGATATTAAATCTTTTATTGTTTATATTGGTGATGGAAAAAGCGATTTTTGTCCAGCAATGAGTTCTGATTTAGTCTTTGCTAAAGGTAGCCTAGAAAAATATCTTAGAAAAAATCAAAAAGAATTCTATTCTTTCGAGTCATTTTCTGATGTTCTCATTGTTTTATCCAAATTAATAAGTGAAGACTTCTCAAAAAAAGGAAGCAAACAAGAAAGCTAGGGATCACCTATGGATTCCCTTCTAAAAACACCCTCGGATTTACTGGTATTCCAAATACATTTGTTTGGAAATGGAGGTGTGGGCCCGTTGACCAGCCTGTATCTCCCCTCGTCCCTATTATCGTCCCTAAATCGACTGGGTCGCCTTCTGCGACAGTTATTGAGTCAAGATGGCCATATATAGAAACTATATTGTGGCCGTTGTCTATTTTGACGTGTTTGCCAAAACCTGTGGCAGTTTCTCCGGCGTAAATGACGGTGCCTTTCATGAATGCGCCGACTGGATCGCCGACCTCTTTTGCTGGACTGGCGATGTCGATGCCGGTATGGAACAACTGATAAGGCGAGCGCTGTGAAAACTCCAATGTAACCGGGCCGGAGATCGGCCAGATTCTTGGTTCACTCAGGGTTTCGACAATCGAGCCGTTCGCCGGATCATGTATTTCGACCAAGGAAGTTATCGGATTGATGCTGGTTAACGCATCGGAGATAAAGCTAAAGCCCGCCTCGGTTAAGATAATAACGGCGAAAACCGGTAGCAGGCAAGCAACAAGAATAGTAAAGAAAATGAGCTTGATCTCTTTCCTCATGGAAAAGCCGGCAATAATTATTCTTAATGTTTGAGGGTTCATTTCTTCCTGGCAATGTCAGTTGGGTCGGTTGTAATAAGAGGGTGTTCGGTTTCAGAAGCAGTCACTTTGACCGCCACATGATGTTGATCGGCGATAATGAGCGCTTCGCCTCTCTCGCAGGTCAAAAGGAACCTTTGCTCATATTCACTTAAATGGAATTCGGAGGCGACTCCTTTGATCGTGGTCGTGTCCTGTCTCATTAATATTCTCAACGAGCTTTGAGAAGCGATCGCTCTTCCGTATGCATTACCCAAAAAGTCATTGGCTTGCTGGGAGATAATAGAGACTCCAAGATAATATTTCCTCGC
>JBBQQK010000090.1:0-3514 GCA_038216025.1 Patescibacteria group bacterium | reverse complement strand
AATTGATATGAATAAAGTTAGATCAACACTTTTTGTCAAGATCAAAAAGAGATATTTAAGAAATAGTATTAGAAAAGATAATTAATTAAAACTCATAACTGACACCTCTAGTTCAGCACCATTATTCGATTGGAAAAGACTTACGATTACAATAAAATATATAAAAATCCCAGTCTGGAAAAACTAAATTTAACACAATGCTCAATATCTTTATTGCAAAAATGTAGTCGTTTATCAACAAAGATTCTCATCCTATTTTAGGATGGCTTGATATAATTTTTACCAATTATGAAATATAAAATCTGTGATAAATGCGGTGAAATTGTAACAAAAACCGGCTTCATTTCGAGTTTACCGACTCTGAAAGAGGCCGGTCATTTTGCAAAATGCAGTAATAAAGAATGCGCTAAATATTTTCCCCAACATCAATACGAGAAATTGAGCGACAAGGAATAAAATAATTATGAACCCACCTGATTTCACTTTGGATAAAATGAAATATGGAGTCGATGAAGCGACTTTTGAAAAAGCCGTTGCTCTTTATAAAAATGGCAAGGTTGCCCAAGTACGAGAGGGTATACGATCTTATTCTGGAATCGTCCTCGGGACTAAATCATATCGAGTTTCGGTTGAGGCGCGGAATTATAAATATGCGTCATGTAATTGTTATCTTGGACAAAACGGAACCTTATGCAAACATATGATTGCACTTGCCCTGTATGTTATAAAAGATGGCAAACCGCTTTCCTCTGAAGAAGCTAATCAAATTACTGCTCCGTCATGCAGCGGCAATCTTCGCCAACCTTCGATCGAAGAACTTGCAATTGCCAAGAAAAATATCTCTCTAGCTATGCGCTACATTAAAGCCTATTGCGGCCCGTCGCGTACATGGGAAGCAAATCAAAATTCGTTAGAGGAGGGATGTGCTCGCTTGTCCGCTGTAGTCGCTGAATTGCCCGTGCATTTGCTAACTGCAAAATTGTTAGTCGATCTGCTACTGAGGCTCGACAAAAAACTAAGTATAGGTGGGGTAGATGATTCCAATGGCATTGTCGGCGGGTTTATATATGAAGTTGTCGATGTGATCAAAGAGTATATTCAACTCGACCCTGAATGTAAAAACGCCTTAAATAAGCTGGTTCAAGTGGATATTTCTTTCGGTTGGGAAATGCCGCTAATCGAGTTGATCGATGCAAATGAATAATATTTATTAAATCACGAACTGTTATCCCCATGATAGACTGATCTAATTACCTTACCAAACAAAAGGCGAACATATCCACAAGCCGTACTCAGTATTTCTCTTTATTTTCGACCTCCGGCAGAGTAAACTGATAATGTAATTAAAACGAGCAACGAAATAGTTCAGTTGAAAGATTTTTATGGCACATATTTTTGTTGATGAGAGCGGTCAGTTTACGAAGCATGACCATTGCCAGTATTTTATAATTGGTTCTTTTACCGTCGGAGATCCAAGAAGAACCGAAAAGAGGTTCCGTTCGTGGTGCAAAACAAGATTTCCTAAAAAAATGCGACTTCAGAGCGAAATAAAATTTTCACAAACCAACATTGATGATAAACTAAGGATCAAAACAGTTAAATTTATTTCCGATCTTGATGTTAGAATCAGATATTATTTTCTGCTAAGGCAAAATATCCCGAATGGTTACTGGAAAAAACGACGGCTTCAAAGTGGTATATTGTACACTGAGATTATTGGTGAATTGCTCGAGTCATATTTGCCGGCTAGTGATGAAGAAATTAGGGTATTTTGCGATCAAAGAAAACTGCTTGGAGTTTCCAAAAAAGACTTTCAAGATATTGTGACAGCTAAGTTGTTGTCAAAGTTACCCGCAAAATCGATCTGTACAGTTAATATGGTTGATTCATCGCAAGACCCCAATATTCAGATTGCAGACTGGATAACAGGATCGATCGCAAGATATCTTGAAGGCAAAAAACTTGGCAAGGAGCTATTTGAGATTTTGAAAAATAATATTATTGGCGAGGGTTATGAGCTGTTTAAAGATCAGCAATAATTTCCAAAACAAAAAAGCTCATGCGATTTGAGCTTTTCTTGAGGCAGCGTCTCACGAAACGGTATTCCGCAGCTTAAGCTTCAGAAACTCTGAAGGAACACCACGGCGTATCGTAAGTTATTATTGCATGCCTCATTTGAAATATAGCAAATAAATGACAAAAAGTAAACAAAAATAACCAAAAATAACATAAATCTGTGGATAATTGTTGGAGAAATACATAGAATAATGTGAGTCTAAAAGAGAACAAGAGCACTTGATAATAATCTGCCAGAATACATGAAGTTCAAAATCTGTAGTAAATGCGGTGAAATTGTAACAAAAACCGGCATCATTTCAAGTTCACTAACTTTGAATGAGTCCGGTCATTTTGCTAAATGCAGTAATAAAGAATGCGCTAAATATTTCCCCCAACATCAGTACGAAAAATTGAACGGTAAGGAATTCTAGGTATCTTGTTTTTGATTTTTTTCCCAAAAGAAAGCGTCGCTGCAAACAGCGACGCCAGATGTGACTTTCACAATGTGTAGTTTTTTTCGAATGTCTATTACGGTTTCGGTCTTCCGCTCTTAAACGCCTCAGTGGCGTTTACAACCCTTTTGATGATCTCTTGAGAGTTGGATGAAGCGCCTCGTCCCGGCTTCGCCGAAAGTGCGTACATCATCTCGTCGGACTTGGCCTTGGTGAACAAAATGCCCTCAGAGCGTAGCCATTTGATGGTCTTGGCGAAGAGTGATGGCTGGTAGCTGGACTTCAGTATCCGCTCATAGTGATGGATTACTTCTCGTCTCAGTGTCCCTTCTCGCCAATACTTCGCTTGAAACCTACGCGACTTATCTCCTGGCCCAATCAAGAGTAGTAGAATGGTTGTCGCCATCATTTCATCTACGTCAGATGGCAGAAGCTCTGTGATCACGAACCCTCGCCTCGCGTAAGTCCAGAGAGGAAGTTGATCGACATGATCAACAATTCTTGTCTCCTTCGGCTCCGCGGGGGATACCTCCGGAACAATTGTCTCTCGGTTGGATCGCCGTTGTGCCTCGATTGCCTCCTGCAAGTGCCTTTCCTTGGTCTTAATATCCGGAGATCTCTTCGCGAGCAGGTGCAAACGATGTGCTTCTTCGGAGAGGCTCCCGTCGGAGATCTCAATCAAGTAATCCACGAGCTTCTGAAGTTTGGTGTCATCCCTGTTCTCTACCAAGCTGCCGCTTCCCAAAACTGCAAAGCGGGCGAGGTCAAGGAGTAATGATCTCTTGTGGGAAAGACTCAGCCTCCGCTTCAGCTGCTTTTCGATCTTGCGCTCTATTCCTGATTTATGGGCCAGTGCCAGGATTTCTGCGTCTAGACGATCATGAGCGTTCTTGAGTCTAGCTTGTTCGGCCGCTGACATTGCTCGACGCTTCTCAGCACGAGCTTCCTTTATCAGGGTCAACAAGTATGCTCGAAGACTATCCCTCAGTTGCTCAAAGTCGGAA
>JBBQQK010000089.1:0-3694 GCA_038216025.1 Patescibacteria group bacterium | reverse complement strand
GTTCATCTTTAATATATTTGGACACCATTACTTTTCCGCGGTATTTGGTGGCCCAAACTATATAATACTGACAAAGACATGTACAATGTGAAAGTGTGTACATTCTTCCATTCATAAAAATCACCTCATTCCGCCCAGGTTGGTGGTGATTTTATTATATTTGAATGATTTTAGTAACGCTAACGCTTCAAACGCACACACCGGCTAACGCCGGTGGTTTTTCCCTTTAAAAATTCTAGGCGGGCGGATAATATCCGCCCGCCTAGAATTTTTATAAGATGCGATCAGAACACTAGTAAAATCGCAAAATTAAATTGAGAACAAAAGATAAGCCAAGCCAATAACCGGTCACTTAACACGCTCGAGCGAAATATTGACCGATTATTTTATATTGTTAATTCAACCAATACCCCAATCTGCCACTCCCAGAGTGGCAGATTGGTCATTTATCAAGATTGCTTATGCGGATTAGCTGGTGGATTTTTCTATCACAATATTCCTATTTGACTTGGCATCAATCGCTGCCACAGCCATTTCCTTCAAGATTTGATTTGCGGAAGCGACTTGCGTTTTAAGATTATCAATCTCTTCGGATTGAGACTTAATAATGCTGTCTAAATTGGCCAGTTTAATCACCGCCACATTGCCATCATTCTCTTTAGACATTTTAATATCCTTCACTTCCTGAGTATATTTGGCCATCAATTCTTTTTCCAACGTCTTAATAGCACCGCCGACTTCTTTTTCCAATTCAGCCGGAAACTCCGCAGCCATTTTTCTAATACCAACAACATCATCTTCCTGCATCTTAATCGCATCTTCTCTTGCCTTCAACTCGGCTTTCTTTTTCTCAACCGATTCCAGATAAACGTCTTCTTCTTTTTTCCGCTTTTGAGCCAAGCTGTATCTAAACTCCTCGTCCTCACGCTTCCGCGCTTTTTCCAACTCCTCTTTTTCCAATTTAATCCGCTCGGCAAAGCTTTTTTCTTCCTCCCGCCAAATTGCTCGAACCGTCTCAATTTCTTTACCCAGCTGCATTTTTTGGTTCTCAATATTGAACAACAACTCTTTCTTCTGCTTTGCGACCGTTTCCGAAACGGAATAATAATCATTCAAATCAGAAAGCAGCGACGAGGATAATTTATCAATTTCAGAACTTAGTTTTAATTTAGAATCAGCTAGGGCCCTGATCGCCTGCATAATGGGATCTTCATCAATCTTTTCAATCTTTTCGCCTTTGACGGCAGAAACAGCCTCATTGTAGGCCTCCCACAGCTCTTGCTTCGTGCTTTTAACATTAACCTTGACTTTCTTCTCTTCTGCCATTTTTTCCTTAATCCCTCGCGTTACAAATGTTTAATATTCAAGATAACACACCTCTCAATTTACACTATCAAAGGAGCATCAAAATAATCAAGCGCTCCGCAAAAGCACATTACAGAGTAGAAGTAATAAAAATAATAAAAAAATTGTAATAGAAATTGATGCAATAAATAAACGGTCATTTTACACGCTCGAGCGAATTTTTGACCAAATTCTAACATTCAATTATTATGGAACTAATACACATATTTAGAGAAACAAGAGAAGAGCAGAATGAAAAACTATGAGAAAGAAATAATTAAGCTAACCGCGAAAGAGGTGTTGTCTGGGATCTTCAACTTTGCGATTCCTTTCTTTGAAGCAAGCAGCGTTTACCGTGTGTCGGCCAGAAAATACAAGAACGAACACGAGGATAGACCAAGCTACTCCGAACGAATTCAGTATTTAAAAAAACAAGGACTAATCGAAACATTTATCGAGGGCAAGGAAAGATTTATCGAAATAACGCCAAAGGGCCTCCAAACAATCCGAAAAATCAAAGAGAACGACCTAGTGATTGAGCGCCCGGAACATTGGGATGGCAAATGGCGCGTGGTCATATTTGATGTTCCAAACAAAAACAAAAATGCCAGGGATCTTTTCAGAATCAAACTCGTCGAACTGGGATTTCTAAAAGTTCAGGAAAGTGTTTACGTGCACCCATTTGAATGCACCTCGATAGTAGCTTCGCTGACCGAACGTTTCTCAATAAACAACAATGTTCTAATAATGGTTTCGGAAATAATTCAAGGCGAAGACAATTTTATACGCCTTTTTCTAGATAAAAAGATAATTAACGATTCTGATTTAAAAAAACCAGTCACTTTACACGCTCGAGCGAAAAAATGACAACTTTTTAAAAGAAACTCATTGATTGAGTCCTGTTAATCACGCTTAAAAAGTAAGTTTTAATCCATATCTCCGAGTATCACCAATGCTGCTTCGCATTTTTTCTTCATTATCTCTTTCGCTTCTGGCATAAGTTTCTTCCAACTGTTTTTGATTTTCTTTAGTACAAACTCTCTGCCCTCTTCTACCCCCATATTTCTAGTAAAATATGCCAGATGAAGCAGTTGATACGTCTTCTCAATATGGGACATGGCATCAGCACTCGCAATTATTTCTGACTCTATCGTCTTTCTCTTAATATTTAAACTGGCTCGATGGGCTAGAATACAATGTAATATTCTTTCTGTCCGATCAGAGGGATAATCGTATTTTTCTAGAAGTTTTTTTGCGAGCCTTGCCCCGTGTATATGATGGTCATCTAACCACTCGCCCTTAGAAACCGAACCAATATCGTGTAATAGAGCCGCGAGTTCAACTATTTCTTTATCGGCCTTTAATTTATCGGCCAATTGCAATGCCAATTTCCGCACAATACAAATATGATGAGTCCAAGCAGTCGGACTGTGAACATTTTTCTTACTATAACAAACTTTTTCAACCACTTTGCTAATCTCTTCGGTAATCATAATACTAGACTACCACATTTTTTTCGAGTGCGACAATCACAAAATTATTTACTGATAGATTGCCACGATCGCATGGGCGACCTCGCAATGACAGTAAAATTGAGTACAAAAAAATCGTGATCTCTGTGTTGGCGCCGTCCTACTCTCCCAGGGAAAAACCCAAGTACCATCGGCGCTAAGATGCTTAACTTCTCTGTTCGGAATGGGAAGAGGTGTACCCATCTCGCCAAAAGCACCAACACACAAATCACGATTAAATGTGACTTTAACAACTTGTATAGAGTAATAAAAATAATTAAGCAAGAAATTCGTCCACTCGCGTTTCGCTTTCGCAAGAGGCAAGACTAATTTAATCTTACCCCCATTCAAAAACCAAACACGAGCTTCCGATCTTGAGCGCCAGCAAAACCATGAGCGAGCCGCCTTGCGGCGAATCGTATGGCAAAGCCAACGTCAAGCATCCTATATGCTCAAACTGAATAAATCCAGTAATTGCTAGTCAAGCATAAAATAATATTTTAATTGACCAATTAGTACTTCACGACTACAGACATCACTGCCTTTCCATCTAAAGCCTATCAACCTCGTTATCTTCGAGGGGTCTAAGAAATCTAATCTTGTGGCCGGCTTCGCACTTATATGCTTTCAGTGCTTATCCAATAAGACATAGCTACTCTGCAATGCCGATGGTATCGACAACAGATACACCAGAGGTCTACGCTCCCCGGTCCTCTCGTACTAGGGGAACACCCACTCAAATTTCCACGCTCACAGCAGATTAGGACCGAACTGTCTCACGACGTTCTGAACCCAGCTCGCGTACCCTTTTAACTGGCGAACAGCCAGACCCTTGGGAC
>JBBQQK010000088.1:0-3808 GCA_038216025.1 Patescibacteria group bacterium | reverse complement strand
TCGAACAATTGAGATATATTTAAGAAAAACAAAGCTCAATTACAAAGAATTACCCAAAAGGCCGGAGAAACAAAATATGATTGCAAAAGTAACAATATTAAGAGAAAGGAAACAATGGACGCCACCAGCTAATCATCCTTGGAGAAAAAACATGAAAAGGGACATTTCTACTGTGCAAACAAGGTGACATTTTTACTGGGTGTTGACACCTTGAATTATTGCTCCATAGGTTGATTATTATCATTCTTTGTATTACAAATATATTAGAACAATTAATTCCAGGATTAAAATGAGCAAAAAGAAGAACAAGAAAATAAAAAGAAATAAGACGATTCCCGAAAATGAATCGGTTCTTGACAACGAAGGTAGTACCTCGACCGAGAACAATGACTCATATATAGAAATGGAAAAAGAAAAATACGCCTATGTAAATAAGGATATCCGAAAGATCACGCTCTACGTTTCCTTATTAATAGTACTTTTGGTTGGCTTCTTTTTTATCGGAGAAAAAACGGCTTTATTGAACAATTTTGGCGACTGGGTGTACAAAGTGCTCAATATAACAGCCGTTTAAAAATAACTTTTTTCTTTTGGCCTGTATTGCAAGGCTTCAGCAAGATGCCTGGAATTGATTGCATTGTCCCCTTCTAGATCTGCGATGGTCCTGGATACCTTTAAAATACGATGAAACACTCTAGCTGAAAGCTTTAATTGATTCACTGCTTGGGATATTAGTTTTTCTGCCTCGGAATCTAATACGCAAAAATTTTTTATATACTTAGCGCTTATTTCAGAATTAGTCTTTGTCTTCAGTTTTTCAAATCTTATTGCTTGACTGTTGCGCGCTCTTTGTACTCTAGTCCTTACCGTAGCAGAACTTTCTGATTTTACTTCGTCCCTAAATTTTTCATACTGAAGTCTTGGCACTTCAACATGAATATCAATTCTATCCAAAAGTGGACCTGAAATCTTTTTTTGATATTTTAATATCTGCGTTGGGGTACAAATACAACGTTTCTCAGGATCAGAACAATAACCGCATGGACAAGGATTTTGAGCTGCTATTAGTAGAAATTTAGCAGGAAAAGTTAAACTTCCCTGCGCTCTGGAGATTGTTACCACCCCGTCCTCAAGAGGTTGCCTTAAAGCTTCAAGCACGCTCCTAGGGAATTCCGGGAACTCGTCTAGGAACAGAACACCTCGATGGGAAAGGGATACCTCCCCTGGCCTAGGCCACTGACCGCCCCCGATTAAAGCAACGCTTGATGTGGTGTGGTGGGGTGACCTAAATGGTCTTTTAGAAATAAGACTCTGAGAGCCATTAAACATACCTCCCACGGAGTAGATCTTTGTAGCCTCCAACATCTCATCTTCATCCATATTTGGAAGAATAGATGTGATACTTCTAGCCAATAGAGTTTTTCCTGATCCGGGAGGCCCTGACAGCAGTATATTGTGACCTCCTGCCGCCGCAATTTCCAAAGCTCTTTTAGCCTGCTCTTGTCCTGCTATGAAGGCAAAATCACTATCAAATTCTTCAACGTGTTCGGTCGTAGTCTGATCATTCCTTTTGTAACACTTGATTATGCTTTCACCTCTCAGATGTTTTATTAATTGTTTTAAAGATTCGACAGGAATAATGTCGATCCCCTTGATTAGAGCGGCCTCAAATGCATTTGTAGCCGGCACGTAAATTCTTTTGCAACCGTTTTCTGCGGCGAACATCGTTATTGGCAAAACCCCATTTACATGTCTTAAATTGCCGTTCAAGGATAATTCACCTAGAAAAAGTGCTCCTTCAATCTCCCCTGTTAATTCGATTTGCTCATTAGCCAGAAGAATACCTACTGCCATTGGCAAGTCAAAAGAGGGTCCCTCTTTTTTAATATCAGCAGGGGCCAAGTTTATGGTCAGTCTGTGATGCGGGAACATCACATTTGAATTTTTTATAGAAGCTCGGATTCTCTCCTTGCTCTCATCAATTGCCTTATCTGGAAGACCTACTATTGTAAAGGAAGGCAGGCCGGCACCAATATCAACTTCCACTTCAACAGAGTAGGAATTTAGTCCTATCGTCGCTGCTGAAAATATTTTTGCAACTTTACTCAACGCGCCTCCTCTATTACTTTTTTATCGAAGTCTTATTTACTCAATTCAATTGTACTATAAAGTATTTTTTAGTCAAAAATACATCCAAAAATCTATTTAATTAAACAGATTAACTGTATAATGAATTAATAACAAGGAGATAACAGCTATGGACTATAGCAAAATAATTAAACACTCTTGGGACATAATAAAACGGCGCAAGTATCTTTGGTGGCTAGGTCTCATTGCTATGTTTGCAGAGAGCGGTGCTAGACTCTCCTTTCCCTCCAGCAGTGGATATAATTTCGGTGGCAATACCCCCGCGCCTCCATCAAATATCCCTACCAACGGCACCGCCACCCTAACTTCAACCTTTGCCAATATTCCTCGTGTGCTGGGGACATCAAGTGATTACACGATCGAATATTTCAGATTAGCAGGTGTATGGTTGTCGGAAAACATAATTCTTCTTTTTGTCATCACGGTCGTTTTCTTACTCCTGTTGCTACTGATCGGATATATTTCGAATACTGCTATGGCTAGCTTAATTCTTTCGGTCGATCGCATTGAGAAATCAAAAAAAGAGCTGAATTTTAAAGAGTCCTTTCGCGAGGGACTCCCTTTCGCCTGGAAGTTGATCGGATTAAATATATTTTTAAGCTCTATTATTCTAGCTATCATACTATTGCTGGGCCTTGTTTCCTTCACACCATATTTAATAAACAGATCAGATGGATTATTGCCGCTTGGTATGATTTTATTTTTATTCGGATTAATTCCAATTTTTTTATTGGGCATATACCTAACGATCATACGTCGACTCTCAAGCAGGTATCTGGTTTTAAACAATGGCAAAATACTAGATTCAATAAAAAAAGCTAGAGCGATTTTTCATTATAACTTTGGAAAAACTTTATTGCTATGGTTACTTGAAGCTGTGATAAACACTGCTTTGGCCTTTGCCTTAATAATCGCATTTGCGATAGGCGGAATTTTACTTGCTTTTCTTGGATATGTCCTATCATTAGCCAACAATTATTTTTTCGGAGCTATTATTTTGGTTTTAATAGCTGCATTTTTGGCCGCACTTTTTGCCTATTCAGCCGTAGTAACTACATATTTCTCAACTTATTGGACAATATCTTTTAGAGCATTAGATTATTTATATAAAACAAGAAAGACTAATCATGGAGAATGAAGGATTAATAGCAAATGCAGACAATAGCGAGGCTAACGATTTGGCGAGCATAGAGACTCAACGGACGCAGCAAGCACCGATACAACCAATAGAGCCCCTGCAACAACAGCAATCAGCGCCAACCAACATTGAATCCAATCCGATTGTTCAAAATATTATTTTAGAACCAGTAAATCAAGCGCCTACCGGTATTAACCAAAATCCCTCTCAAGGTGGTGTAAATGGGCCGCTTCCTTCTGAACTAACCGGTTGGAACTGGGGTGCTTTTCTAATGAGCTGGATCTGGGCAATTGGCAATAAAACTTATATTGGACTTTTAGCTCTGCTCAGTCCTATTTCGCTAATTGTCTCGATTGTATTAGGGGTCAAGGGAAATGAATGGGCTTGGAAAAATAGAAAGTTTGAATCTAGGGTTAATATCAAAAACGTGCACCTAATTCGTTAAAATATGTTCAATAATCTTATCTCTTAATTGTCTTATAAAACCTCTATGAATGTTTACATCTTGCTTCAGCCAGGAAA
>JBBQQK010000087.1:0-3903 GCA_038216025.1 Patescibacteria group bacterium | reverse complement strand
TGAAGCCATCTGTAAGTAGTATTAGACGATACTTGCGAATTCGATCCTTATTAAGTCGCATTGTTTCAATCAAATCATAAACAGGAGTACTAGGTTCTACAGTTCGATTAAGCGGTCCACTAATGACTTCCTCAATAAAATAGACCAATCGGTCAAACATAGCGGATGCAAAGGTCTTCGTAATCGAAACTCTTTCTTCGTCACCTGAGTAATCGGCAATTACAAGATTGAGTGTCAGATCGAAATCATCCATTACATATCCGTCCACACGAAGTTTTCGATTATTTTTCCCATTACCAGCAAAGAATGCACTGGTGAAATCGAATAGCACCTCAGCACTCATTAAATAGCTGGTAACAACATTAACAAAGGCTGCATTTGATCCTTCACCCTCTGTTGCAGCAGTTGCTTTAATTTCTTCCAAAAAATCCTTGTGAAAATCATGTACGTCCATTTTCAGTCCCCCCAGACTCTGCTATCTTCTATTGCTATTAAGCTCAGCTGGTACTTTGCATTAACTATGGCATGTGAAACATTATTCCGTATTAATTTTGGAAAATCGCCGATCACTTTATATTTTCTACATTCAGATAAATGGTAGCGTATTGACAAATATTTATTCTCGTCTTTGAAAAGGTAACCGTATTGAGTTAATTTACAATGGAAACAATCTCTAAGAAAATCATTTGGTAATTGTTCCTGTATTTGCTGTATCACAATGGGCAATGAAGTTGTTTGTGTGCCTATTGAAGTTGTCTTATCCAAAAAGTATACTATAAGGTACCCTGCATCTAATCTGTCCAGTTGTTGTAGCGACGAAATCTGTACCTCAGTGGCTGCAATTGTAACAGCTTTAACTTCTGCCCAAGAGTGTTCAAAAATAAAATCTTGATCGTTACCATCTGGACCTACCCAAGCATTTATAGTTTGAGCTGGTTCTAATATATTTAGAGTTTCTTGTAAAAAGAGTAATTCTCCAATCAAGCCCTTTTGTTGAGAGGGCGGAAGGATATCTTCTGTAGCCTTTTGCAGCAGATTCATCCACTTATCATATTGGTTTTGTATTTGCTTTACAGGGTTTTGACTGCTTTTGGATGATTCAATGAGATCCCAACAAAGCTTTACAAAAATTTCATCTAACGAAGCATAATTGAGCACAAATCTAAAAATGAAATTATGACTACCTGTATTAAGGCACTCTGCTGTAATCGCTTTAGATGATTTAATTCCATCTATTTTGCCTGTATTAATCACAACAAAACTCTTCTGTTCGCCACCATAATAACCGATATGAAACGACAAAGGATGTTCTCCCGAAATAAGAAGATAGCCGTTAGTATAGGGATCAATGGTATTCCATTTATTCTCTAACTCTTTAATTGTCATCATCGTCATCCTCGTCTTCAATATCAACCCAATTTTTGAGCTCATTGATATTCACCATGTAATTAGCCGTTCGTTCTTTGCCGTCATAAGGAAATCCTAGCCCTAATGCAAACACTATTTCGGGATCGGAATCCTTTTTTTGCTCATTTGAGTTCTTGAGAACATGAATAAGCATAAGAGGATTTCTTTTTGCGTGAAGGAATGTACTGTCATTACTGGCTCCAAATTCACTTCTGAGCCTTTTTATCTCTTGTTCTGGTAAGCCTATTTTAGTACATCCACCAGATCCGATTCGCACATGTCGACCATAGACTTTCAACATATTTTTGATTGTAATATCCCACTCAAGAGGTCTTCCTTTTGGGTGTACTTTAATAGGTAACCCTTCAATTTGTTCAAGTTGAATCGTACAGGTAACATCCATGTCTTGTGGAATTGCAACATCCCATAATGCTAACGAACCATCATCCTCTGAAATATATTCTGATAACGCTGTAGGCTGAAAATTCAAATTCCAAGGGTGGGTGGAATAATTGCGTACAAGTTCAATAATCGTTTTTTTAGGAACATTTCTCCAGATATATGCTTTTGTGTGTTCTTCATACTGATAAGGCTGTACCTCTTTTGTAGCTGAAATAGCCTTGATAAATGAGCGGCAGAGAGATTCATTTTCTTGGATGGTTTCAGCATCACCCTTCAGTCTTGGTGTTTCAATCATTCTACCAGAGACTGTAATTGGCCGTTTCACATAAGTAGCTGAACGCATTTTGTTACGAGCGGTAATTATCAATGTCCCAGGTGCTTGTCGTACTTTTAGTCCAAATTGTGAAGGGGTCTGGTGCTGACGCTCCATTTTGCATAATTCGGTCTTTAACTCATTGATTGCATCTGTAATAAATCCATACCAGTCAATAGCATCTTTTCCGATCCATACTTTGAACAGATCATCATAACCCGGACGATAACCAAACCAACGTCCCATTTGTAATAAAGTATCATACATCATAGTATTGCGATAAAAGTAACTTGTGCAAAGGCCTTCCAAAGTAAGGCCTCTGGAAAGGCTATTACCACCTACAGCTATAACACGCATACCGATATTTTTATAATCGTAATAGTTTAGAGATGCAGCCCCGTGTTGCTGGTTAACAGACCTAACTTCTATGCGTCGAATGGTTTTAAAAAGATAGTTTTTAAGAAGAGTTTCCCAACTGATTTTACTAATTTCTTCAAGATCAAACTCAAACCATGATTCTTTTAACGCTTTAATTGACTTGATTTTTATTGATTCTTCGGAAGATAACTGTGCATAGTTTTCAACATCACATTTGATAGAAGATAAATATGCATCAATCAAATCTGCAACTCGATTTTGAACCATTGTGAATCTACTCACATTGACAAGCATCGAACGATGTTCATTGGAATCTTTACGAAAATCGCTAACTGCTGTTGCAAGTATAAAATAACGTACTGATTTTTTTAAACTCGGAGGCAAGTCATATAGTTCTTCTACTAGTTCTTTCTTGTGTTTAAAGACAAAAAATGGATTTTGTTCCTCATTTTGAATCGGAATCAAGCAACCTGAATATTGACCTTCCACTCTATTCGAATAACCATCTTCGTTCCAATCATCTGCATCTCCATTTCCAAAAATTTTATCTGTTCCAATGTATAATTCGGGCGTCGGTAAAACTGTAAGGAAATCCTTTGGAAATAAATCTCGGGTATCTTCATCGTTTTCTGCTTCAGGATTAATAAAAATATTAGCAAATGGAGTGGCTGTAATACCTAAGTAATTTGCTTGGTGGAAGCAGTTCAAGATATTTCGAATTGCTTTATTAATCGCAGTAGGATCTTTTTCTTCAGAATTTGTATTTACAGAAGCGTTATCCGCTTCGTCATCGATTAGAAGAAGTGGCAAATCAATAAGCCCCGTTTTATGATCGGCATTATTCTCAACCAACCATTTATAAAGATTATTGAGAACACTTTTATTCTTTTTCACAACAAAAAGAGCTGTGCCATTAAATGTACGCAAACTTAATCCTAAAGCTTTTAAAGTTGCCTTATTAAAATCGGTTGTTACAGAAGTAAAGCATGCGATACGTTTATCCTGGTTTATTGGAGGTATTTTTCCAACACCAACAGTAATATTTCTAATCTCTTGTTCAGCCTTTTTGTCAAGTGTATACTTACTTTCTACTCCAACAAATTCAGCGTCTAGCCGTTCTTGCGTCTGAACTCGTAGATTCTCCATCATGCCAGCTAAAACTATAATGACTCGATAACCAGCATCAGCTGCTTTATTACAGATAGCTGTATAAGTTGCTGTTTTGCCAGATTGGACATCACCAAGTAAAAGACCTCTGCGTTGGAAGGGGCGTGAATAATCTTTGGGATCTCCTAAATCATCCATTATATTGGTTGTTGTTTCCCCCAAACGATTAACAATTTCAATACCCCAGCGTTTTGTATTTTTTAAATATGTTCGGTATCGATTCCAATAGAATCCAT
>JBBQQK010000086.1:0-3962 GCA_038216025.1 Patescibacteria group bacterium | reverse complement strand
AGTAGCCGGTATTGGTCTGTTGGTATCTTCTTTGGGCATTATTAACACAATGATTATCTCTCTTTTGGAGCGAACTAGGGAGATAGGAATAATGAAAGCGATCGGCGCTGCAAATAAGGATATAAAAAGAATGTTTTATCTCGAAACAGCTTTGATTGGGCTAACAGGAGGAATTTTAGGAGTTGGCCTTGCCGCTCTTGTCGGTAAATTTTTCAATTACATTTTAAACGTATTTATGAAGGATAGCGGACAATACTTGGAGCTATTTATTACCCCGTATAAATTCGGCTTTGCGATGATTTTATTTGCGATAGCTCTCTCGTTGTTCGCTGGATTTTATCCTGCTAAACGAGCCCAGAAACTTTCTCCCATGTTTGCTTTAAGGCAGTAGTCCGCTTGACGGATTAGCATTAGAATTTTTTTGTGTTATCTTAGAACTATGATTCGATTTATATACAGTGAAAGTTATCATCTTATCCGGCAAGAGATAGAACTAATAGTAAATGATTTCAAGAAGTCTGATTCTTCCTTGCTTAATTTTGTATGTTTAAGAGGGAAAATCAATGCAACTGAATTAAGTGTCGGCATCAGTGCGGCGCCTTTTCTTTGTGATAAAAAATTGATCTTATTAAAAAATATAGAATCTGAAAATGACATAAAATCAATAGAACTGCTGGCTAAAAATTTAGAGAATGTTCCCGCCTTTACTGATTTGGTTTGGTGCGAGATAGGCAAGGATATTGAAAAAAAAGCTTTTTTTAAAAAAGTCTCTAAAAACAAAAATATTTCTTTTCAAAAGATCTCTCTTCCAGCCGGGCTGGCTCTTAATAACTATATTGAAAAAGTTGTTGGCCAATATGGATTAAGTTTGGACAAAAAGGCTTCCTTTGCTCTTATTTCTGGGCTTGGCCAAAACTTTGATCGGCTGATTAGTGAACTGGAGAAAATATGCCTGTTTGTAAAAGGTAGTTCCCGTTCTGTTATCGAAGAGAAAGACATAAGGAGTTTGATTGTCGGAGAGGCGAATGAATCAATATTTAAATTTTTAGATTTTATCTTGCAAAAGAATAAGAAGTCAGCCTTTTGCAGTTTAAACGGTTTGATTTCCTCCGGCTTAAATGAATTATATATTATTTCGATGCTCGCTTATCAATTTAGAGCATTGTACCTAGTTAAAGAACTAGCAGATAAGAAAATGCCCGATGCAACCATCGCTAAAGAGCTAAGGATTCATCCTTTTGTCGTAAAGAAGAATAAATCTTTAGCCTCAAAACATTCTTATCTTGTTCTCGAAAAAAAGATTCTTTCTCTTTATAATACTGATCTGTCGATAAAAACAGGAAAGCTTAGCCCTGGAGTAGGCCTGGATCTTCTTGTCGTTAATCTTGTTCGGTAATTAGAATAATATAAAGATTTATAGTAGAATAAAGTTGTAAACTCTGGAGGGTAGTTGCGTAAGAATAAGAAAAAAGCGTTGATGTTCGGACTTTATACTAGAAAACTAGTCTTTTTTAGTCTGGTATTGGTTTTTACTTTTTCTGTTCTTGAAGCTTCCAAATCAATAAAATCATATAAAGCAGATGACTACTCTTCGTTTAGAGGCAGTTCGGCAGGAAATATTAGTCAGAAAATTGAAATGGCGAAAAACGGCGACATAGTCGTGGATGGAAAGATATCAAAGAACAAAATAGATTTATTGAAAGATTATGATGAGCTCAGGCTGCTTGTACTGGAAAAACCGGGCAAATATATTAATTCCCTGGAAGTCACTCTGTCGTTGCCTGATGCTATTGCCAGTCAAATTGAAGCAGAGGTAATAACTCAACACGGAGTTGGTTCCAGTCAATATAGAATTTCGGGTGACAATGTGATTACTTATGAGGCTTCTAATATAGCCGCGACAGGAGAAGTTACTATTGTTACCAAGATACCTAAAGGGGTTATCGAGCCACCCTTTATTAGAACGGTCGTAAAATTTATCAATGATATAAAGCACAGCTTTTGGTTGCTTACAGCAATAGTTATTCCCGGTCTGACCCTATTCTGTCTATTGGCCATATTGGTCTTTCAATATAAGCGCCAAAGAATTGATATTCCTGAAAAAGAAATTGATGCCCCGCCTATGGCGATTCCACCAGCTGTTGTAGGCGCTCTTTTCAAACAAAAGGTGGGAGCGCGTGAAATTGCAGCTTCCTTGATCGATTTGGCAAAACGGGGCGATATCTATATTGTGGATCGAGAAAGAGGATTTGTCTTTGGAAAGGGTAAATTTGATCAACGTCTTTTGGGCTTTGAAAAAATATTACTTTCTAAAATTTTTTCATCTGCTATTAGTTCGGATCGTAAAGATATCGAACAGAGGATTAATCAACATCTCTATAGTAAAAAAATGTCCTTGCTAACTGTCGGAATATATCTGCTCGCGACTCGACTGGGTTACTTTAAAGCCAATCCATTTAAAATGCACTTTAAATACCGGATGTTCGGAGTATTACTTTTTTTAGCGTCCTTTGCCGGTTTTGTTTTGAGTTTGTATATTTTTAAAGATCCTCCTTACGCAGTGTTCTTTTGGATCGGAGCGATGATAGCATCTTTGATTATTTCTTTTACCGCAAACAACATGCCAATCCGCACTCCAATTGGACAAGAAGTGCTTTCAAATTGGCTGGCCTTCAAGAAATACTTATCCAATCCTATGCCGATTCAATACGATGAGGCAAACCCGGAGTTATTCCAGAAATATTTACCTTATGCAGTGGTTCTTGAGTGCGAAGCGGCTTGGGCAAAGAGATTTTCGGAGCATAATTTTATTATTCCTGATTGGTTCGTCACAGACAAAGGCGGCTTGGGCTTAGATGATTTTTGCTTAACCTTATATCCAATCGTTTCTTATGTCGGCAAAAGTTTTGCTGCTATCAGAGAGCCGGGTTTCGAATAATTAATAAATGACAAATAGATAAAAATTTCATTCAATAGAATTCTTTTTGGTGGCGGAATACTCTTTGATTTGTTCAAATGGGTTTTTTTGGTTGTTATCCTCCTGATATTGGTAGGTAAATTTTGGTTAACAATGTTCTTTGTTGACGGTCTGTCGATGTATCCCACTCTAAATAACAAAGAGCTGGCCATACTTAAAAAAAGTGCTTATGCAAATAACACGCCGCAAAGAGGAGACGTTGTGGCGGTAAAATATCCAGGCGATCCTGATAATAAACGTTATATTAAGAGGGTTATCGGTCTTCCGGGGGAAAAAATTGAAATTAAAAACGGAGAGGTTCACATCAACGACAAGAAATTGAGCGAACCTTATCTCGAGGATGGCGTTGCTACCGAACCGCAACAAATCAAATTTTTGAGCAATAACCAATATTTTTTAATGGGAGATAATCGATTGGGTTCAAATGACTCCCGTTATTTTGGCCCTGTTGAGACTAGATTTATTAGCGGACAAGCAATATATGTTCTTTATCCTCATTCAAAAAATTTGGTCAAATGAAAAAACCCTGCCACAATAGGCAGAGTTTTTTCAGGATATAGAACGAAAATTATTTCTTTGTTGATGCGATTGTGATCTTGGATTTGAGCCTAGAAGCTTTGTTCTTATGAATAACGTGTTTCTTGGCAGCTAGATCAACTTCTCTGTAAAGCTTAGAAATTACTTGTGATAAATCCTTGCTTCCTTCGGCTATAGCAATTTTGGCGCCCTTGTAGGCACTTTTTATTTTTGCTTTGACCTGATCGTTTTCAAGCTTTCGTCTTTTATCAACTTTTAATGCTTTTTTAGCAGATGCTGTTAAAGGCATGACTTTCCTTAGAATTTAATTTACTCTATATAAAATAACATAAAAAACCGGAATTGTAAAGAGATATTGGCTCTTGTGTTAGCACTCCATGATAATGTCACCAAGTAGGACTCTTTAGAAATGTCACCTTTCCTGGATTTAATATGGAATACTTAAGTA
>JBBQQK010000085.1:0-3988 GCA_038216025.1 Patescibacteria group bacterium | reverse complement strand
TTAAAAAATAAAATAATACCCAAGAATTAATTCTACGACTCTTATGAAAATGTTGTACTTTTTTAATATTATTTCTGATCATTTAAATTATCTCCCTATACCCATGTATAAAATATTGGAATCTTGAAATTGTGTTTTTTTAAGACAATTTCTTCCGTCAACTGCCACTTCGATCCCAAGAGATTCGAGATATCCAGGAGTTAGATTTTTAAACTCTTTGTGGCAAGTTGCGATTACTAGTGCCTTAGCACCAACAAGTGCTTCTTCTAATGTTTGGACAGTTGATTTGTTTAATACATACGGATCAAAGCTGACGACTTCGGCGCCATATTTATTAAGATGTTTGATGATCTTATACGATGGACTTTCTCTGTCATCGCCAATATCAGACTTATATGACAAACCTAGAACGGCAACTTTTGTGCCATTGATAGCAATTCTTTTTTGATTTAAACCATCAGATACTTTCAGAGCAGTATATTTTGGCATCTTATTATTTACTTTGCGAGCCATCGAGAGGAAGTCGTGTTGGAAACCATGTTTTCTGGCATATTCAATCAGATAATATGGATCAACTGGGATACAGTGACCGCCGACTCCACAACCTGGATAGTGAGCCATAAATGCAAAAGGCTTGGTTGCAGCTCCATCAATAACATTTACTACATCAATGCCAAGACTATCAAATGACATCGCTAGCTCGTTTACAAATGCAATATTAATATCGCGAAAAGAATTTTCAACCACTTTTACAGCCTCGGCTTCTTTTATAGTATTCATTTCCTTGACTTGGCCGCTGATGATAGAGCGATAAAATTCAGCAGCCTTTTTTAGTCCAATTTCGTCCGTCGCGCCGACAACCCTAGAAATATTTTCGACATTCCATTTTTTATCCCCTGGATTGATTCGCTCTGGACAATGGGCTAATGAAAAATCAGTCCCACATTTTAATCCGGAAATTTCTTCTAATATCGGAAGGACAATATCCTCTGAAACGCCAGGGTTAACTGTTGATTCTAAGACGATTAATTGGCCTTTTTGGAGATAGGGAGCGACTGCTTTACAAGCATTCTTAACTGGATCTAAATTTGGTATAAAATCTTCACTGACAGGGGTAGGAACACAAATAATAATGATCGAGGATTCTTTAACTTTTTCAAAATCATCACTAGCTAAAATGTTACTAGTTTTTAAATCTTCAGATATTTTTTCATCAAAAAAAGGAGACTCTTTCTTGTTTAAGGCCTCTATTTTCTTCATATCATTATCAATACCAAACACTTGGTATTGTTTTTGATCAGCAAGGATTGCAAGCGGCAAGCCGACATAGCCTAAGCCGACAATTGAGACGGTATTATCCATAGTACCCCTTAATATAAAAATAAAAGAACTCAACTAACCCCTCGTATTGCTACTATACACCCGAAAGCTTGATCTGTAAAGACAGCTACTGGAGCTGGTTTCCTCCCTAGACTGTCTAATAACCTTTTTAACCAAATTTATATTAGTCCTCTGTAAATGACCATTGGATATATGGGGATTTTAATAAGTTGGTTTTATTATATTTGCCTTTAGGCCATTTGTGTTTTTATTAGACTATTCCAATCTATATCTTTTCGTTTAATTCCATTTCTTTTTAACTCTAAGAATATTTTTTTAATATTATGAGCCGAGCTGGCTAATCCAAGCTCTACGAAGGCCATCTTTTTGCCTCTGCACAGAAACTCGGAGAAATTCTGGTTTCGCTTTATATCTGCCATAACCGGCTCAATCTCGCAGATCCGCTCATTGTATTTCTTCTTGCCTTCATCTGTATTTAATTTGGCCCGCATCTCATTTCTAATTTCATTCAGTTTAAAATCTACCTCTAAAAATCTAGTCTTACCTTTGGTGCAGGAAGACGCATTTGGACAATTTTTACATTCAGTGCCCTTGTACTCTCTGGTTCCGTCCTGGTATTTGTTTTCTTTTCTAATCTCTAGGTATTTGCCTTCAGGACAGATAAATCGGTCGTGTTTTTCGTCGTAGATAAAATTCTTTCGATCGTATTTATTTTCAGTTTTTCCTTCACTCTCTTTCGCTTCTTTCTTTTTATCCGAATTCATGCGGGTATCCGGGATAAAGCTTTCGGTTTGGTTATCTTTTAAAAACGCTATATTTTCCTTATTAAAGTAAGTGGAGTCGGCTTTGGCTATTTTTACTTTTTGACCAGTGTTCTCTTCGGTCTTTTTGATCATTTCCGGCAGACTTTTGGTATCTGTCGGATCATCGGTAACATCGTAAGCGGCAATATATTGATTGGCTGCGGTAATGCCGACATTGTAGGCCATGTCGAACGAACCGTTTTTCATTTTCATGAGGGTGGCTTCAGGGTCGGTGGTGTTGGAAGTTCTATTTCTTACTTGATACCTGGTTTGTTTTTCCTGGTTTTTATGTCCAATTGTTTTGTCGCGCTCATTAGCTTTTTCCTGCTTTCGATCTATCTCCTTGTCGGCTTTATCTAAGTCTGCCAATTTCCTTTGGAATTTCCTTATCTCTTCCTGTCTTGTTTTCGGATCGGCCAGGCGCCTTGGAATTTGGTTGTAACCGCGCTTATTTCCAAATTCTGTATTTTCTTCCTCATCGATCTTCTCGGCCTCAGAAAGGAACGTTTCAATCTTAGCTTTAAGCCTAATGATCTCTTCTTTGGTAAAAAGGTTATCTTCCGAAGCTTGGGCTTTAATTTTAGTGCCATCCAGAGAGATGTCGGAAAAGTCGGCTAAGCCCAAACCTTTAACAGCGGTGATTATTTGAGCAAAAACGGAAGGGAGTTCAAACAGATGTTTTTTTCGAAAAAGGTTGATCGTGCCATGGTCGAGATGAGCATTAGCAGAAAGGTATCTAAAAGCGATATCCTCATATGTTTTATTCTCGAGTTTTCTTGAGCTTCTAACTCCTTGGATGTAGCCGTAGAAAAGTATTTTAATCATCATTTTAGGATGGTACGCGGGATGACCATCTTCTGTGTAACCATTTTCTATGGCCGAAAGATCCAAGTTATTTACAATATCGCTTACGACAAATGAAAGGTGATCTTCAGGCAAGCATTCGGCGAGATTAGGCGGTAAAAGCATCGATTGATTTTGATCATAAAGCATAAATTTCATAGAGCCCTCATCTCTTAAAACTATCTTCTTTTATATCTATATTTTACTCTCATTTAACCTGAAAAACCAGCTTTTAGACTGGTAATTTTAAGATAAAATAGCAACAAATTTTACGACTGGTTTTTGTAGGTTATTAGACAGTCTATCCCAGTTATTGTCTCGATCCATAGCATAATATCTCCCGACAATGCTGGCGATGCTGGCATTGACGCCGCTATTCTCAATCTCATACTTCAACTGGTAAATATACTTATTTAAACTTTTTTGATCGCTGTCCCTGCCATCTGAAATAACATGGACAAATACTTCTCGGGTAAATTTTTGCATCTTTAAGAGTTCTAAAATGGCAAAAAGGTGATTCACGTGGCTGTGACTACCACCATCGCTCAAAAGCCCGATCAGGTGAAGATCACGATTTGATTTCTGTGTCTTTTTGATTAGGTCAATTAGTTTTTTGTTTTTAAAAAAAGCCAGATTGCCGATCTGTTCTTCGATAAACGAATACTCCTGCAAGACCGCCCGACCAGAGCCAATCGTCAGATGACCCACTTCGGAAGAACCGATTGTTCCCCAAGGAAGCCCGACATTGATGCCGAAAGCTTGAAGCGAGGCGTGAGGGTAGGTCTGGCACAAATAATCAAATGTCGGAGTTTTCGCTTGCAATACAGCATTGCCCTTTTTGATCTTGCTCTGCCCCCAGCCATCCATAATAATCAAAATTACTTTAGGGGGATAAATATTAGTAGACATACAGTTTTCCTTCAATTTAGTAAGAGGGAGGCAATAGGGTTTAGTGAGTAGCGAGTAGCGGATTCCCCTACAACTTACAAACTACTCACTAC
>JBBQQK010000084.1:0-4068 GCA_038216025.1 Patescibacteria group bacterium | reverse complement strand
TAGAGCGGTAGAATTAAAGAAAAATATCTACATAAATTCCTTAATGTTTGAAACAATTTACGAGTATCAAAAAGGAAAAATGCACATTGAAAAATTAGGCTTTAAAATCAAGGCGATCGTATTAGATGGTAGACCTGGAGTGAGAAATATATTCAATGATGTCCCAGTCCAGATGTGCCATTTTCATCAAAAACAGATTGTCCAGAGGTACTTAACTTTAGGGCCAAGATTGCTCGCTAGCATCGAATTAAAGATCATCTCGGACACGCTTGCCAATGCTACCGAAGACCAATTTTTCACAGAGCTTTTTGCTTGGCATGACAAATGGAATTCCTTTTTAAAGGAAAGAACAACTGACCCAATTACAGGCAAATGGCATTACACTCATAAGAGAACGAGAGCAGCTTTCAGAAGCCTTAAAAACAATTTGCCATATCTGTTTACTTACCTAAAATATCCCGAGTTAAACATCCCAAATACAACCAATTCTTTGGACGGAAGTTTCTCCTGGTTAAAGCAAAAAGTCGGCATCCACAGAGGCATGACTCGGGTAAATAGGGCAAAGATTATTGAGTATATTTTGAACAATTAGGTGCAAGAATTTGATATTAACCCGACAACGACAAAGAAAAAGAGCGCCAATGTCATATAAAAAAATTGTCTGAAGCAGCCGCAATAGTCAAAGAAAAGTTCCCTGATCTAGAAATGAGAAAGTTATATGTTAATTGGGATAAGGTGACGGAGATAATATAGCTTAAATTCTCTTTGAGCCTTTTATAATTGTAGTTACTGAAGAGAAATCAATATCCTCAAGGTAGAGTGGAGAGCGGTATTTCCAATTTAAATTATTGGTGTGGCCGGCGGTGTTGTATCGGCGATTGTCATTTGCAATGTCTCTTAGTGTCGTGGAGGCAATGTCGGCACGAGAATTAAAAACCACCTCTGTGAGTTTTTGTTTGATTTCATCCTCGACTAAGCTCCCGAGCTGTTTTTTAAAAATTTTATTTTCTTTCCTATTTAATTCTTTCCACCAACTGGTGATATTAGCAGTATCGTGGTTGGAGGTGGCAGCAAGGCAATGCTCCGGGTACTTGTTCACGTTCCAGTATTTTGGCTGTCCCCACTGAATGCATCTCATTCCGATCATTTCGTATTTTTCCAAAACATTATCGATCGATCTCTTGCTGGTTACTCCAACATCTTCGGCAATAAAGTAATTATCAGGGAATTCGACTTTCAGGTTTTTCAATATTTTATCCTTCAGGGCTTTTACATGCTTACCTTGATTTGTTCGCGGATTGATCAGATAATATTTCCAAATGATTGCAAGAGCATGATCGATGCGAATTATTTTAGAAATTTCACTCATATACCGTATCGAATCGATGAAAAGAGCCGTGGTTTCTGTCGGTTTTTCTTTGTATTTATAAACTGCATTTCCCCATGTTTGTTCGCCAAACGGGTCGTCTGGGCTGTTGCAGCCAGAAACGTATTGCATTGAGCCGTTGTCGTTCAGATAAAACAATTCCTGGTTGCCCCAAACCTCAGAACCATCATGAGCAGGGAATGCTGGTCTGTCCATGAATATTTCAACACCTTTGCTTTCGGCGTATTTCTTAAGATTGGCCCACTGGTTTTTTAGTATTTGCTGACCGTACAAGATGGCTTCTGTTTCTATTCTTATTTCATCGGGCAAAAATTTTATTAGCTCTTTTGTTTGACCGTTTTTGTATTGAGAGGGCCAATCGAACCAAGGGGCTTTAAATTTACCCTTCAAAGCTTTGTATAGTGCGTAATCAAGAACATTTTTATCGAAATTTCCAAAGTTGATTGAATTATTTTTTGACCATTCTTCATAAGCTGATCGCAATATTTTGCTTTTAGTGCTGTATTGCAGTTTATAATCCACCAAGCTGTTTTCGGTTTGCGAAACCGCAGCTTCTTTGAGTTGATCTTTTAGTAATTTTATTGAGGGAGTCTCTTCTAGCTGGTCAACGGATAAAAATACCGGATTATAGGAAAAAATGCTTATTCCACAGTAAGGGCATGGGTCGAGACCAGTATCTTGGACGGGATTGAATTGAATTGCTTCAAAACCGGCTGTGGCTGCCTTATCGATAAGCATGTATAAATCGCTTATATCGCCGGCTCCGTATTTATTGTTTTTAGTTCTGACATAAGATGCGCTGTGTACATCGAGAGAGGCAATTCGCTTGTTTTGTAATTTGTTCATAAATAGTCCTGATTATTGTTTTCTTCATTCTATCTTTTGATTTTTCTCTGAGCAAGTTTTGCTATACTTGTATCAAGAATTAATTGAGGACCAATATATGACCAAGTTAACAGAAGAGCTTCGAAAAATGATTAAAAATTCTTACAGTCTTAAAGATATCGAAAATATGGAATCTTTTTTGATCAAACATCATACTTTCGACTTTCCAACCTTGCCAACAGGCCTTTACTCAGCAGCGGCGCTAGACGGAATAAATGAGTACACAGGTTATCAGAATGTTTGGGTGCGGGACAATATTCATATAGCTAATGCAAGGTTTGACTGTGGCTTCGAGCATGAGGCGGTACTGTGCTTAAAGTCCCTAATGAAGCATTTTACGAAGGAATTGCCCAGATTCAAGGCAATTATTGATGGAAAAGCTGATCCTGAGAATCCGATGAAGCGTCCTCATATAAGATTCAATGGCGAAACATTGAGCGAGTTGCCCGAGAAATGGTCCCACGCACAAAATGACGCTCTTGGTTATTTACTTTGGCTTTATTGTAAGGCAGGCAAGACTGGCTCGTTAAAGCCGACTGAAGAAGAATTGGATGTGCTGGCCCATCTTGTTATCTATTGGAAAAAAATTAAGTATTGGCAAGATAAAGATAGCGGGCATTGGGAAGAGGCAAGAAAGGTGGAAGCTTCAAGCATAGGCACAGCCATAGCTGGATTGATGATGCTAAGAGACTATTTGGAAGATAGGGAAATTGGAGAGATTGTTAGTGAAGTCGGAGTGATTGATCTTGAATTGATCGATGATCTAATCACAAAGGGTAAAAAAGCCCTTTTTGATATATTGCCTTTTGAAAGCAGGGAATTGGAGAGTGAAAGAAAATACGATAGTGCTTTATTGTTCTTAATATTTCCTTTATCAGTTATCAATGAACCGATGGCAGACAAAATACTTAAGCAGACGAAAGAACACCTTCAAGGTGAAATTGGAATAAAAAGATATTTGGGAGATTCTTTTTGGAGCGCTGATTATAAAGAAAAGATGTCGGAGGAGTTGCGCACTTCTGATGTAAGCGACGATATGAGCGAGCGTGATTCTCTTTTAGAAAAGGGTGAGGAAGCCCAATGGTGTATTTTTGACTCTACTGTTTCAGTTATATATGGGAAGAACTTCCAGAATACAAAAGAAAAAGCAGATATAGAAAAACAAATCCAGTATTTTAATCGGGCTTTAAAACAGATTGTCGAAATTGATGTAAAGCCTGGTAAATTGCTTTGCCCTGAACTGTTTTATTTGGAAAAAGGTAAGCTTGTTCCAAATGACGTAGTGCCTCTTTTGTGGTCAGCTGCTAATTTAGCTCAAGCTTTTCGAGAAATGAAAAGGCATCGAATCTAATTAAAGTGTTATAGAATAGATAAAGCCCTAAGTACTATTCTAATGCATGGTTTCGAATAAGTATTCTATTTTGCAGAGAAAGTGCAAGTGATTCCATCTGCAGAAACTTCATATAAGTAATCTGCATCAGAGGCAACGCTTGGTAATTCATCTAAATAATCAGGAGACAAGTCTTCTAAATCTTGAGGGCAAATATCGTTATCTGCTTTGTACATCTCTATGGATTTAACGATTGAGTTAACACTATCCTTTTGCTGAACATCTTTTGCTCGATCTAGAGAGCCCGATGTGTTTAAGCCAATAGCGGGTTAATATCAATTTCGGGGTGCTAAAAGTGTCATATTATGTTATCCTAGACTTAATAATCAATCATTTATCTACAAAGAATTGTAATCATGGCTAAAAAAACTGCCCAATCTGTGGCTCTAATCAGGTAAAAAGAGAT
>JBBQQK010000083.1:0-4071 GCA_038216025.1 Patescibacteria group bacterium | reverse complement strand
TGTCCGCCACCTCCAATCAGAATAATTGGTTTCATTTTATTCCTGGAATTACACTGCTTGGTATATTTACAACTCGATCGGCCAGCCATTCTGAATTGGATAAATCACCGCATTGACATTTTTCGAACATGGGCAATTTATTCATCAATTCCCAAACGGGGCGTGTCATTATTCCCTGACTATTTGATTCCATTAAGAACAAATTACGTTCTGCTACTGATTCAAAGATGATAACGTTTAGCCAATAATTAGAAATGCTATGCTCAGGTTCATGGAAAAAACGGATGTTCGTATTTTGAAAAAATTCATTATAGACCTTTGCCAGTAACCGCTTCTTTTCTAGGTATAAATTGAGATTTTCTAATTGTGCCACGCCAAGAGCTGCATTGATATTTGGCATTCGATAATTGTAGCCTATTTCGTCATGCACAAATTCCCAAGGATGAGGAACTTTTGCCTGGGTTGTTAAATGTTTGGCTTCCTGTGCTAATTTTTCGTCATTAAACAGCATCATCCCACCACCACCTGTCGTAATGGTTTTATTGCCATTAAAACTGAGTACCCCGATTTTGCCAAAGGTTCCTGTATGTTGTCCTTTATAGTAACTTCCGAGACTTTCTGCTGCATCTTCTATGAGTTCTATTTTATAGATATTACAAATAATTGCTATATCATCAATCCGGCAGGGGTGCCCAAATGTGTGCATGGGAATGCAGGCTTTTATTCGTTTTCCGGTAGTTTTATTATAACAACCGTCCACTTTCATATCCGTTTCATTTGAAAGAAATGTTTCGAGCGATTTAGGACTCAATCCCATCGTGTCTCTGTCAACATCAACGAATACCGGTATAGCGCCACAATAACTAATTGCATTGGCTGTAGCAATAAATGTAAGGGGTTGGGTTATTACTTCATCGTGCTGCTTAACACCTGATAAGATCAATGCAATATGTAACGCATTTGTACCACTTACACAAACTATCGCCTTTTTGGCACCTGTATATTCCGCAATTTTTTCTTCAAATAGGTCAACGAACTTTCCAACGCTTGATACATACGTGGAGTCTATGCATTCTTCAAGGTATTTCTTTTCATTACCAATAAATAAGGGTTCATGAAGATAAATTGCACCTTCTGGTTTATGAAAAATCTCCCTAATTTTATTGATTATGAATTGATATTGGGTCATTCTCAGACGTTGTATAGGTTGGCTTTGTGTTAATTCTTTTTCCAATCGTTGAATAATTCCACTATTTTCATTGCCGTCTACTTTAGCGGACTGGTAGAAATAGTAAAAAGGGAGATCGGGCATTAGCCCAAATTTTAAATGTAGTTTGGCTAAAGCCCGATCTTTGGTTCTTCATTCGGAACCTTCAGCTAAAGCAGACGGCAATGAATTTTCTGTAATTGCCTTGGGTAATCGGATTCATCTTTTTCTTTCTAGTCACTTTTTGTCGTCACAAAAAGTAAACAAAAAAGACTTGACAAAAAGAACTCAGTTTGCCTACGGCTTCGCTCAGACAGCTTTTTGTCGAAATGGAATGGTTGGTTGGCGCTTCGCGGAGTTGGACTATTGGGTTACGGGACTATTCCATTTTTCTTTTACACTTGCCCAATATTCTTTACCGAAAATGAATCCGGTGCCGACAACACCGCCCAGGAAGAGCCAGATCAGCAGGATCATGGGGCGGTTGGGTTTGGATTTGGTGGTGGGGACAGATATGGGCTCGATGATGGTGAAGACCGGGGTATCCTGTTTGACCTGGATCTTGGCTTGCTCGAGTTGTTTGGCTAATTCGGAATAGACGCCGTAGACTAAATTGTAATCCCGGTTCAATTTGTCATATTCAATTTTCGCGGTAGCCGTGGATACATTTTTATTGCGATCGCTGAAGCTGGCTAGACGTTCTTGCGAGATCTCCAATTTTTTAGAGGTTTCATCATAGCGTTGTTGGATAAAGAGCAACTGAGCTTGTGCTTTTTTGATTTTAAACTCTGTGATGTATAGTTGCAGCATCGCCTGTGCTCGTTGACCCAATTGAGCTGCGGCTTTTGCTTCGGGCATGGTAACCGAGAGGGTCAAAAAACCTTCCTTGGCATTTGCTTCAAGGGTTACTAATTTTGATAAAAGCAATTGTACTGCTTTTTGTTTTTCAGTTAGTTCAATTGGTATGGTTTTATCACTGGAAATATTCTCCTTCTTTTCACCCCGGATGGCTTTTACTAGTTGACCCGGCAGACTCAGGATTAATCCCGGTAGGCCAATGGTGTATTTTACGAATGGATTGGATTTTTTCTCTGCTGAATAATAATCATAAAAGGTAACCGGATCATTTTTATCGCTGAAAGTAAGCGGGGTCTTCATCAATTCCAATTGAAACGGAAGACTGGTTACGATTTTAGGATAGATAACAGGAGAGAGTTCTGCTCCTGATGAAGTATTGATGTTTATTCCGGCCATGGCCGCCAACCCTCCTAATCCGCCCAAATTTGAGCTTCCACTGGTTCCGGAAGGAACCATCACGGTGGTGGCTACAAATTCTTTGGGCGTTGTAATGGCTACGATAAAGCCAAGTACGCCAAAGGCAAGGATGGTTTTGAAAAGGATGCGTCGGCCGGCCCAGAAGGTTTTGGCGAGGGCGAGGAGGTCGATTTCGTCGTCGGGGATGGCGGGGGGGGTATTTTGATCGGGGGACATGATAGGATAATTAAAAATTAAAAATTAAAAATTACAAATGAATGGAAAGTGCTTTTGTTTAAGGTTTTGCGTAGGATTACGATGTAGTTGCTTTGGGTATTTAGAGTTATTTTTATCACTTTTTGTCGTCACAAAAAGTAACCAAAAAAGAACCCCACTTTGTCACTTTTTGTCGTCACAAAAAGTAACCAAAAAAGAACCCCGTTTTATCACTTTTTGTCGTCACAAAAAGTAACCAAAAAAGACTAGACAAAAAGAACTCACTCCGCCTACGGCTTCGTTCAGACAGCTTTTTGTCGTAATGGAATGGTTTGTTGGCGCTCCGCGGTTCGATTTATTTAGTTTTCTCCGCTGCCGCACGATTTCATCGTGTGGTATGTGTGTTAATATTTGATTTGTTTTTCGATTGTTATAAGAATATTCTCAAGCAAAGGCAACTGCAAAAACAGGTGATTTAATTTGTCAATTGTTTCATCAATCAACATTGGGTATTCGTGCGCTAAATCATTGCGGAGTTCGCGAAGCGACAGCCAGATGTCGGAAGAATCAATGATCTGTAAACGCTCAAGGATATTGAGAATGTCTCGGAATGGCTTACCGTTAATGTCTTCCTGAAGATATTCCAATAAAAACCGAAAGGTATTCGTACCCAGCTCATCCTGAAGTTTTGTAAACCGATAAACCAATTGGTCAATATTTCCGATACCGCTATCATTAATCGATTGGTACTTGTCAATGGAAAGGGGAAAAAGTTTCTGGGTTTGGGTTGCGGCATATTGAAGCCTTTGAAGGTGTATCCTGCATTTTTGAATGGATGTCGATAATCTTTCAAAATTGAATTGTTCTTTGGCCGTCATAGCTGAACTCCTTTTTTATAAACAGCTTGAAAAATAGTATTGGTTTGTTGACCGCCATCAATTAAAACATCGATTTTTTGATCTCCGATTATTTTTTTGAGCTGAACCAAAAAGCTTATTTTTCGCTGATATTGTTCTACCCTCGAAATGTCTGGGTTACATTGAATCAATAAGTCGATATCGCCTCCCTTCATCTGATCATCAATACGGGATCCAAATAACCTGATTGTTGCATACTCACCAAAAACTAATTTGGTAACCACTTTTATCGCATTAATATCTTTGTCTCTTAATCGCATGAATCAAAAATAAGAAATAAACTACAAATACCCGCTGCCGCACGATTGCATCGTGTGGTATGTAAAGTGTTTTTTTCATTCATAACGCGATACAATCGCGCAATAGCGGGGCTGCTATATACATAATAATCTCGCTGAATGATGTACCCTTACAATACCAATAAAATCGGGATTGATTTTGTAAATTATTCTGTAGTTACCCTCTATCAATTCCCTT
>JBBQQK010000082.1:0-4075 GCA_038216025.1 Patescibacteria group bacterium | reverse complement strand
GGAAGAAAAGGGGGCGGAAAAAATCACGATCTTAAAAATATTCCTTTATTTTTGCTTAGTAGTACTATAGGGAAGATATCTTTTTTAAACTCAATTTTATTATCAATATTGAGTCCTGCGGGTGGGTTATTATAATTATTTCTAATAATAGGATCTGAAATCAATTTTGGATTTTTGCTAAAAAACCAAAGTAAAAATAAATCAATTTCAGGCAAGGACTTTTTTGTCTGTAATTGGTATAAATTACAGACATCAAGTATGAAATACCCATTAATATCTTCATTAAATTCAATTGAACAATTTGGGTCTGAATCATTATCGGCATGCTTAAAAAAGTTCTGCGGGGTGTTCATTAATTTGATCCACTCTTTTTTCTTCTCGGGACGAATTATCTTAAGTAACGGATCTTCATCGCCCATATTTGTTGCAATATCTCTGAAAATTCTGAGCGAAGCACAAATTAAGGTATGGATGGATATTGGATCAGAATCAGAGAAATATAAATCAATCGCCGTAATTAGTTGATTTTGCGCAACTTGTAGTTTTGTAATTTTCATTTACATCTCAGCCACTAAACCAATGACTATATGTGGTCTTATTTCCTCGATCGTTTTATTGGTTGGTTTATTATTTCTAATAAACTCAACTGGGTCGAATTTTTCTGTCAGTAATTCAGAAGCAGATATGAATGACTCATCTTGTGGATTCAATAGACCATTAGCTTTTTCCACACCCATTTCTGCAAAGTAATTTTGAGTTGCAACTTCATACTGGATTTTAATATTTTTGGCAACAATATTCTTTGTCCCATTTGTTAATAATACACCATTTTTAATATTGGTAGGACTGTATATGTATATCCCAGGTCTGTAGCTCAAGGAGTCTGTTTCGTTCCACAGAAATTTAACGATGTCCCTTGATGAAATATCACCTTCCTTCATTCTAATATAAATTAGATCAGAATCAGAAATTAATTTTGCATCAATGTCACTAGACATGAACGAAAGCTTAAAAGATTTTAAAAAAGCAACCTGTATTACAACTCTTAATGCAATTTTTACGCGAATATTATCATTATCGGTATTGATAAGGTGATAAAGATCAATATTTGATGCTTTTGCTAGATTTTTGGCAGGCCCCGAAAAGGACGAATTTGATATAACTGCGCCCGACTTGGCACCAGTTTCTCGCAAATTTCCATAAAGTGCATCGATCGTAGGGGTGCCTATTGGCCGTGCATGATCTTTGCACTCGTATACTTTACTAATATCTTCTGCTGATTGGGATCTGACACAAATATCTATCTGTCTGTTGCCACCAGATAGCTTACCCTTCACTTTTATATTATGACTGACTCGCGAACCTCGACTCAGCCTAGTAACCAATTCGCAACTTTGGCTTTCATAGTCGAGCCATTTTCCCGAGTTCCGCATTTCAGTGCCCGATAATTTGGTTGAGAATAGTTGAGGCTTCTTGATTCAGCTCTGAATCAATAGGTAACTTTAGTTTTCCAAGTATCATTTCTCCTTGTCCAACTCTACCTAATACCTCAATCGATCTTGTTAATGAAATTTCAGTTGGCTTTAAAATTCTTTCAGTTTCTTTCATAACCAAAAGACTGCAAAAACATATTAAAAGATGCCCCCTAATTCTCTCAAGTTTACGATGGAAAATCGGCCTTTCTTGCAGATCGCTTTTTGACATTCGAAAAGCTTTTTCAACCTTCCAAAGATTATGATATTGATCGATAATTTCAATTGGCTTGATCTGTTCTTTCAGATTGGTCCAGTAGCCTTTTAAGCCATCATGACGCATATCCAAGTCAATCTTTTGCTGGTCTATTCCGGCTACATCACCTTGGTTTTCAAGGATTAAATATTTACTCTTTTTGATAAGAGCTTTTTTAGAAGCAATTTTTGCTTCTAGTTTTTTGACCAATTTTTCACGATTGTATTTGTCTTTTTTAGCTCGCTTTTCAGAGTAACTAACGATTAGTCTTTTTTGGGCCGGTTGTTCTGTTTTGGCGGCGCAATCAATATCCTGAATTGGTTCTTTGATAAAGTCATGGGTAAATATTTGTTCTTTTTTAAACTTCTCCGACATACCCTTGAGTCTGGCTCCGACTATGTAAGGAAGTTTTTCTTCTTCTAAAAAATTGATGTTCTTTTCAGAAAGCATTCCGGCATCAGCTACCACCACCAAGTCTTTGAACTTGTATTTTTGAGTTAAGGCTTTAATCGCCCTTGGGAAAGTATGACCTTCAAAGGTTGAGCCTTCATAAAAATCAAAATCAAAAGGATATCCGTCTTTATCAACAAAAAGACCGACTACAATTTGAGGGAGTTCATTTTTGTGATCTTTTGAGTAACCTTTCTTTCGCAAGTCGTCCTCATCATTAGCTTCAAAATACAGTGTTGTAACATCGTAGAAAATTAGAGCTGTACCGTTGTTCTTTTTGGAGACAAAGTCGAAAGCGATCTTGGTTAGTTCGTTTTTATCAAGAGTGTCTAGAAATCGATAGATCTTATCCTCTGAAAGGGTGATGCCAAGATATTGATCGAGGTATCGTACGGTAGACGCTTTGCTCTTTGGGTGAACAACGCGAGCAATCGCCAGATCTCTGAGCATATTATTAGGAAAATTAATTGAATCGTAGATATGACCAAAGACCTGGTGGAACCCAGTAATATGCCAACTTGAAAGTTTAGCTGTTTCGACTACCGGTTCTTGAATGGGCAACAGTGATGGTTGGAATTCGAGTTTTAACCGATCACACTCTATCGCAGCCAGTCTTCTTAATGCTTCGATCTGTCCGGTAGTTGAAGCACAACCAATGTGTTTAATCAAAACAAACTTGCCTCTGACTTTTCGGCCAACTTGAAAACAGATTGAATTTCGAGATTTGATTCTTCTGACATACATCTAAAGCAATAGTACATCTTCAGTGCCCCAAATTCAAACAATCGAGGATATTTTGTGAGTAAAATTTGCTTAAATATTTAAATATGGTTTAATGTGCGGAACTCAGGAGATATTGAACAAAAGGAAAATAAAAAAATAACAACACCTCGATCCGCGAGAAGTGTTGTTATTTACAAAGAGGAGATAATTGATTCGACTGGATCTGTCGCCAACCTTATGGATATTTTTTTCTATATTTTATGTTAGCTGATATCTTTTTGGCTGATCATGATCGAGTCCCCTTTATTCAGCTCCCCGGACAAGATCTTGGTGGCCAGAAAATTCTCGAGCTTTTCCTGGATCACTCTAGCCATAGGCCTCGCGCCCATCTGAGGATCGTAGCCCAGCCGTGCAAGCTCAGCGACAGCGGTAGGGTCGACATCGACAAAGATGCCCTTATTTTCATGCATTGTTTTCTTGAGACTATCTATCATCAGGACAGCTACTTGATTTATTTCAAGCTGAGAGAGCGGAGAGAAAGCAATCAGGCCGTTGAAACGATTGAGAAATTCAGGCCGATAAATATTTTCTCGTTGCAGATACTCCATCAAGCCTTTTTTGGTTTTTTCATAATCAGAGCCATTTTGAATCGATTCTCTGATCATGTTGGCGCCAGCGTTTGAAGTAGCGATGATGATAGTATTTGCAAAGGAGACCTTACGACCAGAACCGTCGGTCAAAATGCCTTCATCCAGGATCTGAAGGAACAAATCAAGAATGTCTCGGCAGGCCTTTTCGATTTCGTCAAAGAGGAGGAGAGAGAAGGGATGTTCGCGAACAGCAGTAGTAAGAACACCCTGAGTTTTCTCCCCTCCGACATTCGAGCCGATAAAACGATAAATATCTTCCTGGTTTTGAAATTCGGACATGTCAAATCGAGTCAATCGATCTACGGCACCATAGTAAGATTTGGCCAGAGCCTTGGCTGTTTCAGTTTTTCCAACACCAGTAGGGCCGAGAAACAAGAAAGATCCGATTGGCTTCTTTGAGTTGGTAACACCAGCTCTTGCCCTCCGCAAGGCGTTAGAGATAGCATTTATGGCTTCATTTTGACCAATCACACTCTGATGAAGGGAAACCTCTAGAGAAAGCAGCTTTTTCTTTTCATCTTCAT
>JBBQQK010000081.1:0-4094 GCA_038216025.1 Patescibacteria group bacterium | reverse complement strand
AATGAGCGAAATACTGCAAGTCGGCTTGTTTTTCAATGTTCATATTTTTCCTTTCACAGATGTTCTTTCCGGGAACTCCGTATCATACCAAACGAACATTTAGCTGAATAGTTATGAGAACATTTTAGCTGAATGATGACATTAAACTTGACAAAGTTGACCGAATGTGATATATTGAATTAAGTTAGTACCCGATAAAGGCAAACCTGTCGAGAGGCAGAGACGCAAAGCCATGGACCCAAATCACCATAAAGTGAATGGGTAGCCAGGTTACCGAACGTACACATGTTCTATAAGAACAAGTGTCAACTTCGGTTGGCATTTTTTGTCGGTTGCTAGCAAATTCGCCCATGATGGAGGACTTTGCAAAATGGAAGGAATCAAACAGGGAAATTTTCTTCTTATCGACTCGCGCTATGCTGTAGCCACCAATCAACCGATTGGGTGCATTATGAACTGCATCAATACTTTGAGGCTTGATTCTCCTGAGTTTGCCGAGAAGATCGATGAGATGAGTGAAGCGTTCGGAGGCAAAGATGCGCCGATCGTTCAGGATTTCCGCAACACGGTCAACTATGTCCTGGTAAATCTCTATATCCTTAACAACAGACGGTTCCCAGAATTTGATATGGGACTTCTGGAAGATGAGATAGAGGCCATGGGCATGGAAGAGTACAGGCGAGATGAGTTTTGTCGGCGCCTTGACAAGTCGAGCGAAACCTTCAAACAGTTCTTTCTTTCAAAGTGTGATTCTCTGCCTGATATACTCTCTCGATATGCTATGACGGTATCTTGTGTTGCTATCGATATCGTTCTGGCAGACCAGCTTGGTAAATCTCCTTTGACTATTGATCTCAAGGACTTCGACTTTGCCTTCAATAGCTGCCATGAGATGTGGCTGGCCATCAGAGAGAGCAAGGTTGATTTTATCTGCTCCCTTAAAAAAGCGGAGGAGAACTGCCTTGAGATATACGCACAGCTCGGCAGTGTTACCAGCAGTGTAAGGCACCTTGAATCCAACGGATACTGGAATGCGATCGGCTTTGGATTGGCTGGGATTTACTCGGCCCTTTGCAATCGCCTTCCGGATGAGCTTTCGAGTGTTGATGAACATGTTAAAGCAGATTACAATGCGCTTTTTCGGCGGCTCGGACGCAGACTTAACACCCGCAATGCTCATACGTATCACTTCCTTGCTGAACTGGAGTCCCGGTTGCGGAACCTCAACAGAGACAGTAAGGCGAGTGTCCTTTACGTGCTTTGCCACGTGTTGTCGCTCGATAACTAAGAATTAAGGCAAAAAGCCTTGATCCCAACCTGGTGGGCAACCAGGATATCTCCTTTCACTCCCTACTGGCCCCGATGGTAAATCTGTCGGGGCCCCTTTTATTTCATTATAGGTCATAATATGCTAAGATAAATTACTATGAAATTAGATAATATCCGAAACTTTTGCATTATTGCTCATATTGATCACGGTAAGTCCACATTGGCTGACCGGATGCTTGAAATTACCGGCACTATTGAAAAAAGAGAAATGCAAGAACAACTTTTGGATCAGATGGATATTGAGCGCGAACGGGGAATAACTATTAAACTTGCCCCTGTGCGAATGAATTGGAAAGATTTTACCTTGAACCTTATCGACACCCCCGGTCATGTAGATTTTTCTTATGAGGTTTCCCGCTCTCTTGCAGCTGTCGAAGGAGCCGTTTTGCTAGTTGATGCTACTCAGGGGATAGAAGCGCAAACCCTTTCTAACTTATATGCTGCAATCGAAAATAATCTTGAAATCATCCCTGTGGTCAACAAGATCGATCTTCCCGCTGCCCGCCCCGAGGAGGTATCGGAGGAGATAATAAAGATATTGGGCTGTTCTCAGGATGATATTATCTTTGCCTCCGGTAAGACAGGAGAGGGCGTTAAAGAGATATTGGATCGTGTCATTGAAAAAGTTCCTGCTCCAATAGGGGATAGTGATAGTCCGACAAAGGCTTTAATATTTGACTCCGTCTATGACATTTACCGCGGAGTTGTAGCTTATGTAAGAGTGTTTGACGGACAAATACAGAAAAATGATCAGTTTTATTTGATGCAGACCAAAGCCGAGGCTGAAGCCCTTGAAGTTGGTTATTTTTCTCCAAAACTCGCTCCCCTTTCTCCCCTTTCGACCAGTCAAATCGGCTACATCGTGACTGGTTTTAAAGAAGTATCCGAGGCTCGTGTTGGCGATACTATTACACTTAAAAAAAAGCAAGCACTCTCTCCCCTGCCAGGTTACAAAAAAGTTTTGCCGCTTGTTTTTGCCTCGATCTACTGTGTGGACGGATCGGACTATCCTCATCTTAAAGATGCGATTGAAAAATTAAAGATGAACGACTCCTCCCTTTCTTATGAGCCAGAACATTCTGAAGCACTTGGTTTTGGTTTTCGTTGCGGGTTCTTGGGTCTTCTTCATCTGGAGATCGTTAAAGAGAGACTTGAGCGGGAGTACAACTTGTCGCTGGTTATTTCCAGTCCGACTGTAAAATATAAAATTTTAATGACAGGCAATATTGAAAAAGAAATCGAAAAACCGGGCGACCTTCCAAACAGAGGCGAATTTCTTGAGGTAAAAGAGCCTTGGGTTACGCTTGAAGTTTTCACGCCGAAGGCATACATCGGTTCTCTCATGGAAAATATTCAGCGAAAACGTTCTATTTATAAAACGACCGAGTTCTTAGATGAAGAAAGAGCCATTCTTCATTACGAGATACCATTAGCTGAAGTCATTATCGATCTTTATGATCAGCTTAAAAGCGTTTCTTCCGGTTATGCTTCGATGAATTACGAAATGATCGACTATCGCGAAGGAGATCTTGAAAAGGTTGATATTCTAATCGCCGAAAATAAAGTGGACGCTCTATCCTTCATTATTCATAAAGACAAGGCGCAGACCGAAGCAAGGCGTATTGTTGAAAAACTGAAAGAGCTAATACCTAAGCAGAATTTTGAAGTTAAAATACAGGCTGCAGTAGGGGCTAAAATAATTGCTTCCGAACGCATCACGCCATATCGCAAGGATGTTATCGCCAAACTCTACGGCGGGGACATAACGCGAAAGAATAAGCTTTTAGATAAGCAGAAAAAGGGCAAGAAAAAGATGAAAAATATCGGAAACGTAGAAGTGCCGACCGATGTTTTCGTAAAGGTTCTAAGAAACCAATAATTTTAATTTTAGGAGCGAATGAACAAAGAAGCTGCTGATTTTGTAAAAGAATACGAGGACTATGTTATTCCTTTATCCAAAGAAATACATTTATCTTATTTTGAAGCTACTACTACAGGGGACTCTGCTAAATATCAAAAAATCAACGGACTTGAACTAAAATTGGTCAAATTTTTATCTGACGAAAAAGGGTTCCAGAAAGCAAAAAGTTTTCTTGATCAGGGATCAACGGACGTAGAAAACCGTATGCTCAAATTGATCTACATGGACTATTTTGCCAATCAAATTCCCGAGGAGTTATCAGGCAAAATCATTCTACTTCAGAATAAAATAGAAGAAAAATTCAATACTTTTCGGGCGAAAATTGATGGCAAAGCCGTCACGGATAACGATATAGATTCAATATTAACCAATTCCACTGATTCCGCTGAGTTAGAAAAAGCTTATTCTGCTAGTAAAGAAATAGGCAATACTGTCGAGAATGAAGTAATTGAATTGTCAAAGCTGAGGAACGAAGCGGCAGCGAAGTTAGGATTCGACAATTTTCACCAGCTGAAACTATATCTAAACGAACAAACCACTGAAGAGTTGGACCAAATTTTCAACCAGGCAGATGCGATAACAACACCCGTTTTTGAAAAGATTAAAAGCGAAGAAATAGATCCTTTTTTAGCTGACAGATTTGCAGTTACTGCAGAAAAGCTTATGCCTTGGCATTATCAAAACCGGTTTTTTCAAGAAGCGGTTAATATATACAAAGTTGATTTGGATAAAGTTTATGCTGATCAGAATCTTGTGGGTTTGGTTGGAAAATATTTCAGTTCTATTGATCTCCCTGTTGAGAAAATAGTAGAAAGAAGTGATCTATTTGAGAAAGAGAACAAGT
>JBBQQK010000080.1:0-4228 GCA_038216025.1 Patescibacteria group bacterium | reverse complement strand
CAACGAATCGTTGTGGCACGATGGCCATATATACGCCGCTACATAATAATCGCTTTTTGCCGGTTTCTCTTCCTGCTGAGGCGATTTAACTCCTGATGAACATCCGAAAAGAATAACCAGCACTATCAGAGCGCTGAATTTGATAATAGAGTTTCCCATTTGAATAAATTTTAACCAATTTAATAAAATTTTTGTAACTAAAAATAACTGTAATGCAATTTACTAATTGTTACTTATTTCCATAATAGCGCAAAACACGGCCTGTAGCAATATAAGATTACAGATTTTAGCATCCGCACCCTTAAGATGACAAGTGATTGCGGCATATTAGATTCTGACCACATGTAGCAGCTTGATTTTATAGGATTTTTTTAAGAAGTTTATAGGAGAAGAATACTGTAGAAATGAATCATGGTGCAGTTAAAACTCAAGATCCCGGAGACGTGATTTTAGGATGGTGTTGATAACTTGCCGGCTCCTTAGGAATTGTGAAATAAAACGTGGAGCCTTTGCCCGCTACAGATTCTATCCAGATCTTTCCACTGTGACGCTCTACAATGCGTTTGCATATTGCAAGGCCAATACCTGTCCCCTCAAACTCTTCCTTCGGATTCAGTCGCTGGAATATCTGGAATATGCGATCAAAATACTGTGGTTCAATTCCCATGCCTTTATCCATGACGGAAAAAATATAATGTTCGTTCTCTGATTTTGATGAGATTGAAATATAAGGTTTATCAGAGCTGAACTTCATACTGTTTTCAACAAGATTCTGAAAAAGTTGGATCATCTGGTTTTCATCCGCAAAAACGATTGGCAATTCCTTAAAGCTTATGACAGCATTCGTTTCCTTTACCTTAAGAATCAGATTTCTGATAACTTTTTCGAGTACATCATTCATTTTAACTTCCACAAAGTTTTTCCCTTTTGTCTGGACCCTTGAATATAAGAGAAGCGCATTTAACAGATCGTACATACGTTTTGAACCATCAACTGCATATTTTATAAATTCTTTACCGTCCTCATCTAATTTATCCTTGTATCGTTGTTCGAGCAATTGTGTAAAACTTGACACCATCCGTAAAGGTTCCTGAAGATCGTGTGAAGCTACGTAAGCAAACTGCTGAAGATCTTTGTTGGAACGTAATAATTCTTCATTGATTTTAAAAAGTGTTTGTTCCGTTTCTTTTTGCATGCCGGTAACATCAAAAATAACACCTGACATGCTTATAGGTTTTCCGTCCTGATTTTTGATAACCAATGCCCTGACAGTAACATATTTCAGTTCACTTTTTTGCGAACGGGTTCTAAACACCGTTATTAATGGATGATTCCTTTCTATGGCTTTGATAATAGCATCCCGTACATGAGGCACATCTTCTTCGTGCACATTATTTTCAAAATCGTTGAAGGTTTTGTCGAAAGTTCCGGGTTTACGTCCGAAGATTTTCTCTGTCCGTTCGTCCCATATTACTTCATTGGTTCCCATGTTCCACTCCCAGGTGCCTGTATTTCCATTTTCCAACGCCATATTAAGTTTTTGATGGGTCCCTTTCAACTCTTTTTCTGCTTTTTTGCGTTCGGTAATATCATGAATGATCTTAATGGTTTTTTGCTTTCCATCCAGGTTTGTATAAACTACAGTCGAATCATCCACCGGAAAGATGGATCCATCTTTTCTTTTAAAATTGTGTTCTCCACGGAAGCGGCCCGTTCTTTCACTTTCCTCCTGGACAGTTTTAAGACGTGGATCGGACAGGTCAACAACTGCACTTCTTTCACTATTAAGCAATTCCTGTTCAGTCATTCCGAACATATCGCAAGCTGCCTGATTCGCTGCCTCAATACTTCCATCCAAATGCGTTATAAGAATTGCATCAATGCTGTTATCAAAAAAGGCGCGATATCTATTTTCGCTTTCCTGCAAACGTTGCAAACCTTCCAGGACTTTCTCTTTTTCTATTCTGATTTTTTCTAAATCGCTTCTAAGCTCTTTGTTTTTAAGTTCAATCGTATTGGTGGCCTTTTTAATATTGTTCTCAAGATGTTCCTGATATTTTTTTCTCTCGGTAATATTAGTTGCAATAAGACAAATAGATTCCTCCATTTCATCAGGCAAAGTTTTGAATGAAAGATTCAAATGGATAACCTGATTTTTTTTTGTTTTTAGAGAAATATCTCCGTTCACGTTCCCTTTAAGGCTTTTTCTTAGTAGACTTTCAAATTTGGCTTTTTCATTATCAGGTAGAAACTTTACACATTTTGAACCTAATATCCTTTCCAGCGTAACTGATAGTAAATTTGCGAAAGCCTGATTACAATAAAGAACTACCCCATCAGATGAAAAGGTAGCTACTCCCTCATTTATATCCTCAAGAATAATCCTGTAAGGAGTTTCAGCTGAAGCAAGCGAAAATACTTTTTCACCATTATCACCCGAAACAACTATAGCATCTACTTCACCATTGCGGATTGCATTAAGCGTCTCTTCAGTTTCACTTAAACGGGAACGCAATTCTTCAATTTCACCACGAAGCTTTTCTATAGTATCTGGCGCTTGTGATTCTGCCATATTTTTATGAATCTTAAACTTGTGATAAAAGATAATTTTTTTAAATGCCTGTTTTTTCTGTTAAGTCAAGCCCTACAAGTACATGTTCTGTGTTGGACATATCACCTATTATCCTTCGTAATGGGAAAGGAAGCTTCTTAATTAGTGTGGGAGCAGCAATAATCTGTTCTCCTTTAGCTAACATGGGATTCTTATAAAGATCGATCACTTCCAGATCATATCTTCCTTTAAGATGCTCTTCACAGATCTCTTTTATATTGTTTATAGCTCTGACAGATGCCGGTGTTGTTCCGGTTACATACAGACGAAGAAGATATGACTCTTTGCGGGATTTTTTAATTGCTTTATCAAGCATATCGGATCCGGTGGTTTTAATGCTTTTCCTTTTCATGTGTATAAATTTTATTTTATTAAGGTCACATGGAACAATATCTGCACTTAGTCCATTTTTGATATTAAGTCCAATCCTATAAGTACCCGTTCTGTATCGGAAAGGTCGCCGATTATTTTCCTTACCGGAACAGGTAATTTGCGAACAAGTGTCGGTATTGCCAGTATCTGATGCTCACGGCTGAGCTGATATCCGTTCCGAAGAAACTACATGCGACAATCCGAGAGAAGTTATCGGCAAAACAGAAAATCCGGTTTCATCGATTAGAAAGGGATATTCATTTGTACCGTGTAATGATCCACGATATTTGATTATCCTTAGCCGACGTGTGGATGATTGTTCATCTACGCGGTGATCGAGCACAATAACACAATCGGAAACATATTCTTCAAGACCCTGCCGGGTAAGAGTACTGTCTCCGCGCTCCCCGGTTATAATTGCTGTTACTCCTTTATCCTTAAGCCAGCGAAATAACCTGCGGAGTTCGGAACGCAGCAAGAGAGGATTCTGGAAACCTGAAAAAAGAGCCTCTATTGTATCGAGAACAACCCGTTTTGCCTTAATAGAATCAATTGCATAGCCAAGCCTGATGAATAATCCCTCCAGGTCATATTCGCCGGTCTCTTCAATTTCACTTCTTTCCAGATGAACATGATCGAGATAAATCTTTTTTTGTTTTATGAGATCATCAAGGTCAAATCCCAATGAAGCAACGTTGGTGGTAAGTTCCTTGTCTGTTTCCTCAAATGAAACAAAGACGCCGGGTTCATTATATTGGGTAGCGCCACGAACCAGAAACTCCATGGCAAGCAGAGTCTTTCCGCAACCCGCACTACCGCAAATAAGTGTCGGCCGGCCAAGAGGTAACCCTCCAAATGTGATTTCGTCAAGTCCCTGAATGCCTGTAGGGGATTTTGGGAGAAATTTACTTTTTGTTTGCAACGTTGCTGTTTTCATACCAAGATAAAATTAATATATCGTTTTGAATATTATACACTTTAATTCTTTCGTAAGATTAATCGAAGATGAATAATTGTTGTCATCGATTGACATTATTTGATTTTTATTACAAATTTTAGGATTAAAACTAACCAATGTTATTTGAATAAATGAGAGGTTTGATATTTATTATCAATAATATCCACTTAAATATAATTGATTTTCAACTAAATACATTTTAGTTCTTTGACATCTTTGTAATCTGGAGTTGTAAATAGCTCTTTTATAGGTATTTTGTACAAAAGCGGTATACCCAAATTTTGTAG
>JBBQQK010000079.1:0-4464 GCA_038216025.1 Patescibacteria group bacterium | reverse complement strand
AGAGAATGTCAATTTGAGAAAAGGGGAATAAAGTTTCCTCCCCCTCTCTGAGGGGAGGTTAGGTGGGGTGTTTAAAATATTATGAACTCATATAAAACACTAGGCATAGTAATTAAACGGTCAAACTATGGTGAAGCGGATAAAATTTTAACCATTTTTACTGAGCGATTCGGAAAAGTTAAGGCAATCGCAAAGGGAGTGCGAAAAATTAAATCAAAAATGGCCGGCAGCCTTGAGCCGTTCATGCTTTTGGAATTGCAGCTTTATGAAGGTAAGACTTTCTACATTGTGACGGGGGCGGTTATTAAAGAAGAGTATGCGACGGAGCAATTTTGCTTAAAAGATGTATCGCAATGTTTTTTTCTAGGAGAAATGATCGATAGCTTTTTGCAGGAAAACCAAAAGGCTCCCCAACTATTTAACACTTTTATTGAGGCGGTTGAACTCTTGCGGATAAAAAAACATCCGTTAGTTTTCTGGTATTATTGTTTAAAAATAATTGAAATATCCGGTTTTAAACCATCATTATTTAACTGTATTCATTGCCACTCCAAACTTTCGCAGGAGCAAAATTATTGGGATCAAATTGAGGGCGGAGTAATCTGCTCCTCTTGTCAAAGTAAATTGAATAATGGAAATAAAATCGCCAATAATACAATAAAAATATTACGGCTTATGGATCAAAATAAAGGCGAATTGCTTGAAAAAGTAAAAGTCGAGCGTGAAACGTTTAAGGAATTAAAAGATATTTTGGAAGATTATATTTCTTTTATCCTGGAAAAAGAACCCAAAAGTAAACGGTTTTTAAAGTTGGTTGACTTACTGGAGAGTTAAGTATGGCAGAATTAGCCGTGGCGCCGCATTGATTAGTTAACAAACAATCAATTTAAGAGGTATAATTAATTCTGGAGGAGAAATTAAAATGGATGAATTAACTAAATTATATAAACAGCTGGATTCGTCGCCTGAGGGTTTAAATCAAATAGAGGCACAAAAGAAGTTGCGTCAGATTGGTTACAATACTTTGGGGACAAGAAAGCGGTTTGTTTTGCTCAAAAATATTGCCGGCCAATTTACAGATTTTTTAGTCATCATACTTTTGATCGCTGCGCTCTTATCCTTTTTCTTGGGAGACTCCAGGACGGCTTTTGTTATGTTGGCAATAGTAGGACTGAACGCTGCCATTGGTTTTGCTCAACAATATAGAACGGAAAAGACTTTAGAGGCTTTGCAAAGCATGCTTCCGCACCGATCGCAAGTTCTTCGGGAGGGCAAAGAAAAAGATATTTTATCGACAACACTAGTGCCTGGCGATATAGTCATTCTCCAAGCTGGTGATTCTGTGCCTGCAGACGGCACTGTCATTGAGCAATATTCATTTAAGGTCAATGAAGCTTCTCTGACAGGGGAAAGTCATCCGCAGGTCAAGAGGGAAATATTCGACCCGCATCATCCAAGTATAAACAAGGTGTGCATGGGGACATCCGTTCTAGAGGGAGAAGCCAAGATAATAATCACCGCAACGGGAACAAATACTCAATTCGGTAAAATTGCCGAGAAAACAAAATTGACAGAGGACGAGTTGTCGCCTTTACAAAAAAAATTGCGCGAAGTTGGCCGGACTGTCGCTAAGATTTCCGGTTGTATTATGCTGGCCATGATCATCTATTCTCTAGTTAAAAATCAATTGTTTGACCACAAAACACTAGAAGTAAGCCTTCTTCGAAATATATTTTTATTCGCTTTGGCCCTTGCTGCATCCCTAGTGCCGGAAGGATTGCCGGCTACTGTTTCTGTTGCTCTTTCATTGGGAGCTAATCGACTAATAAAGAAAAAAGCAATCGTTAAAAAATTAGCGGCAGTAGAAACTCTGGGGTCAACCAATGTGATTTGCACGGATAAGACCGGAACGCTAACTATGGGTAAAATGACTGTAGTGGAAATACTGCCTGCATCGGAGCAGAGTTCTATTCCTTTGAGACAATATCAAGTTAAAGAAAATGATCTGATACTTTTAAATTGGGCGTTGTGCCAAAATGTCCGCAAAAGTGACAAAGGTCTATACGGCGATGCAGATGATGTGTGCCTTTGGGAGGGAGCTAGTTTGTTGAAGTTTAATCCCGAGAAATTGACTAAGGAATATCATCGTTATCATGAATTTTCCTTCAATCCCATTCGGAAGATGATGTCTGTTGTAGTCAAAGATGGAGGCAAAGCGATTCTTTTTGCCAAGGGTAATCCCGAGAAAATACTGGAAAAATGCAATCTTTCAAAAGAAGAGTTGAAAGAACAACTCAAGAAAGTGGATAAAATGGCTGAGGCCGGCCTTCGAGTCTTTGCATTCGCGCATAAAGAATTCGTAGAAGTACCGAATGATTATAATATCAATGAGCATGAAAGCAAACTTAGCTTTGACGGATTTTGCGGTATCGCCGACGATATTCATCCTGAGGTCCCGGAGGCTATTAAATATTGCCACAACGCCGGTATTAAAATAGTTATGATAACGGGTGATTATAAGCTAACCGCTCAGGCGACCGCTAATAAAATAAAAATTTCCGGCGGGGATGGTAATTATCGCATGATTTCTGGCGAAGAGTTGGCTAAAATGACTGACTTGCAGCTTCGAGAAAACCTCCTTCATCCAGTAGTTTTTTATCAGACTGATCCTGGCGAAAAACTCCGAATAGTTGAAACATTGCAAAAAATGGGCATGGTTGTGGCAGTTACTGGAGATGGGGTAAACGATTCCCTTGCTTTGAAGAAGGCGGATATTGGCATTGCGATGGGAAAAGTAGGGACAGACGTGGCCAAGGAAGCTGCTGACATGATTCTTCTGGATGATAATTTTGCCACTATTGTGAATGCAATCAAAGAAGGGCGAATTATCTGGGACAATCTTCGTAAATTTTTATTTTATGTTTTTTCATCAAATGCAGGTGAGTTTATGACTGTGTTTATCAGTATTCTTTTCGGCATGCCCACGCCCTTGACTGCCATTCAAATACTTTCCGTTGATCTGGGGACAGACGTGCTGCCTTCTTTAGCGTTAACGGCGGATGGAGCAGCAAAAGGAATTTTGGATCGGAAGGTTGAAAAAAGAGAGAATCTTCTTGGTGTTCCAATATTGCTTAGACTTTTATATGTCGGCGTAATTATGGGCGGGGGCGCAGCTTTCAATTTCTGGCTTATCAATCGAAACGGATTGGAAGGCGGAACTGTTTATGCTCAGGCAACCGCTGCAGCTTGGGCAACGCTTGTTGTTTGCCAGATGGTTAATGTATTTGAAGTGCGAGGCGGCTTTTCTTCCATTAAAGAGGCATTTTTTAGCAATAAATATCTAATATGGTCAATAGTTGGAGAAATAATATTGATGATGGCGGTTGTCTATTGGGCGCCTGTGCAAAATTTTGTTGGAACAAGCGCTTTATCTTTGCATAATTGGCTTCCAATTTTGTCGGTCGGCATATTTTTCTTAGTTATCGAAGAAATAAGGCACGCTTACGGGATTAAAGACAATCTGCTTGTAAGAAAAGGAGCAACTGTAAGCTAGGGAATCGAATATGCTACTTACTCAAATTCAAAAAGCCTCTTGCGTAAGAGGCTTTTTGATGTAAATATAAAGAGTGAGAAAAAACTGAAAGGGGGAAATGAGTGAGAGAAGAATCGAAATCACGCGATCTGGTAAAGTTCTTTGTTGACGGTGGAGAGTCAATAATACCGGCAGGCACATCGGTTGATGATGTGCTCGAAATTGCAAGGGTGAAGTTAGCCCGATCGCATGAGGGAAAAGAAGACCCTCGGCCGAAAGAGGCGGAAGTAAGCCAGCATTAAGTTGCAAAGTTGGGACAGAGGCTATACGTCTGACTGTCCTTTTTTCTTGCAAAAAAGGTGGTGAGTTGGAGAGATATTAATTCGGATTGGAGGGGTAGGGCATAGCGCCTTGCCTTTGATTTTTTTAATATATTTGAGATTATAAAAAGCAGGCGATCCAATATTGGATCGCCCACAGTAACGACTAACTGTTTTTTCGTTCTTCGCTTTTTTTCGATGCCTTTAGCCAAGTATCGAAACTTTTCTCGCTATAGACCCAGAATTCCCATCCTGCTTGGTTCATTACATTGAGCACAACTTTGGGGTATCCAATGTCGGCTTGCTGGCAGAACTGGTTATCTGGAAAAAGCTTACCGATGAAGATGCCATCGACAAAGATGGCGAAGTGGATATGACTATCGCTAGCCTGGTCTATTCTTGCTTTTGCCGTGATCCTGGCTGGATCGATTTTGAACAACTTAAATCACCTGCCTTTTTAGCTGTTGTTATCGAAAGAAAAATTCCTTTTTGAAGTGCAACTTTTTAGGGTAGTATTGGAGACCTATGAAGAAGCATTACGAGCACTTAAAACAGACGGACAGAGATCGGATTGAAGCACTGCTAAACAGTGGTCACAAGCAATACCAAATT
>JBBQQK010000078.1:0-4638 GCA_038216025.1 Patescibacteria group bacterium | reverse complement strand
CAAGCGGGTGACGATGACGGCCATCACGTCATTGACGACGTGGATAACCTCTCTTCTGACGAGAACGAGATCTACACCGAGTACGATTTCGCAACAAGTCGAAGCAAAGAGTCTCCTGTAACTAAGCAGATAGTGACTCCGGAGTCACTCAAGGCGGAGGCCCTTGAGAGACTTCACAAATTACAAAATATAACACCAATGTATCGGTGAAGATACATATTCTATTTGGACTGCCCACCCGGGCGGTCCATTATTAATTTATGTAGAATATGCTAATATAGTGCTAGATAATCAATTTGAAGGAGAAAATATGGCAGAGATCTCAGTGGTAAGTATTTGAGCCGCAATGTGTAAAAAGACATTGATTATTTTTACGAAAGATATAACAATAACTAATACATAAATAAGGAGAAGCATGACCATTGTAATAATCGGGACAATCTTAGCACTTTTGCTAATTAGTATCCGTCAGGTGAACCAATACGAAAGAGGCGTTAAATTTCGTCTCGGAAAATTTGTTGCTATTAAAGTGCCGGGATGGCAATTGATCATTCCAGTTTTTGAATCAATGATCAAAGTTGATATTCGTGTTAAGGCGGTTGATGTGCCAAATCAGGAAGCTATCACAAAGGATAATATTTCTGTCGGAATCAATGCGGTGATCTATTATAAAGTGGTTGACGTAAGCAAGGCAATTTTAGAAGTAGAAAATTTCTACTATGCCATATCCCAAATCGCTCAGACCACAATGAGAAATATTGTCGGGTCAGTTGATCTCGATACTCTTCTTTCGGAAAGGGACAAAGTGTCAAATGATATAAAAACTATTGTGGATAAATTGACCGATCCTTGGGGGATCAAGGTTGAGAATGTCGACTTAAAAGACGTGTCACTTCCTGAAGATATGAAACGGGTTATCGCAAGACAAGCTGAAGCAGAGAGAGAAAAAAGAGCGGTGATTACTAAAGCCGAAGGCGAAGTTATCGCATCAAAAAATCTTGCGATTGCGGCAAAGACTCTGTCTGGCGCAGATTGCGCGTTGCATCTTCGTACGCTAAATACGTTAAATGATTTATCTTCAGACCAGTCCAATACAGTTATATTTGCAATTCCGCTTGAAATTCTCCGGGCCTATGAAGGCAAGCAAACTGATACTATCGCAAACTTGGCCGAAAAATTTTTGGGTAAAAATAAATAAGGAGGTAACAAATGGAGAAGACTTTATCGAAATTGAAGCGGTTGAACATTTATGCCGCTTTGCTTCATCTAGTATCGGGGCTGATAATGATTATAATATCATCTGATTTAAAAGTGCCGGTCACCGGTTCGTTTCTGCGCTTTGATCAAGCCACCCAGAGTTTGATGCCAAAATTGGATACTCTATTTTCTATAAAGATGGCACCGCTTGTTGCATCCTTTTTATTTATCTCAGCTTTTGCTCATTTTTTGATCGCCTTCCCGCTAAATAACTGGTATAACAAAAATTTAAAAAATAATATAAATGTTGCGAGGTGGGTTGAGTATGCTTTTTCTTCATCAATAATGATAGTAGTGATATCGCTTTTGGTGGGGATGAGCGACATTTCAACATTAATTGTCATTTTCTTTCTTAACGCCATGATGATTTTGTTTGGCTGGATGATGGAGCTTCATAATCAAAAAACAACAAAAACTGATTGGACGTCTTATATTTTTGGTTGTATCGCGGGAGTCGGTCCATGGATTGCAGTAGCTATATACCTAGCCTCGCCTGGCAGTTCTGATAATCCGCCAACCTTTGTTTACTGGATATTCTTTTCAATCTTTCTTTTTTTCAATATTTTTGCGCTAAATCAATACCTTCAATATAGAAAAGTCGGAAAATGGAAAGACTATCTATATGGAGAGCGCAGCTATATTATTTTAAGTTTTGTGGCAAAATCGCTTTTAGCTTGGCAGGTTTTCGCTGGTACTCTCAGGCCGTAGAAGTTTTCAATTAATTTAATATTTAGTTTGGCCCCCGCTGGAAAGCAGTGGGGGCTATCCTTGTTTTCGAATAAGCTCTAGTTTTTATACGGAATAATACTATTGGCTGATTTTGAGATTTTTTTTCGGTAATAGTTCCAGTGAAAGATTAGCACTACTTGTTTATGATGAGGTGGCTATTTGTTATTAAATTGGTTTATTATCATGAAAAAGTTACTCAAAAAATACTTATGTGCATTGTTCGCGAGTTTTTATATGGTTACAGTCTTTATTGTTCCTGTAGAGGCCTCTTTTAGCGATTTATATGCAGAACAGGATAGTGGTTATCTTTACCCCGAGTGGGATAATGATTATCTTTATCCAGAGCGGAACACCGATTATCTGTACCATGAACGGTACACCGACTATCTCTATCCGGAAAGGAACACCAGCTATTTATATCCTGAACGGAATATTGATTATATGTATCCAGAATTAGTAACTGAGCAACTTTATTCAGAAGATGTAACAGATTTATTGCATCCTGAAGTTGTAACCGAAAGTTTATCCCGGGAGGAACAGACTGAATTTTTATTTCAGGAGGAAGTAAATGAATCTTTGTACCCTGAACGGGTAGCCAACTCTTTATATCCTGAGCGCGTAACAGGTGGCTTATACCCTGAAGTGGTGACTGAAAGTCTCTATTCAGAGAGGCTAGATGGCCATAAATACGAAGATGTCCCAGTTTTTTATTATCAAGATAGTGAATATGGTGATGGTTATTTAGACAGATTGGACGATCAATTTCATTATCTTCATGACGCCGGATACGACACAATTTCTTTGGCCGATTACGACCGCTATTATCGAGGAGAATATGATTTGCCGGAAAGGCCATTGTTGTTGACTTTCGGTGATGGGTATGGAGACTACTATAATCGAATCGATCCTCTCTTGGATCGCTACGGCTATAACGCTATCGGCTTCGTGGATCCCAATCTTGTCGAGGCCAGATATAATGATGGCTGGAGAAATATGGTGCAGTCAAACAGATGGGAAATTGCTGCAGGAGCATATTCTGATAGGCGTATTGTTGTTGATGAAATGGGAACGATGGGAGACTTTTTCACCAATAGAATATATTTTACTGATCAAAGAAGGATCGAAACCGAAAATGAATATCAATATAGAATTGAAAATTATCTCTCTCATTCAAGAAGTTCGATCGAAAGAATAACCGGCAGGCAATCTTTGGGATTCGCTTATCCTTATGGCGGAGATGAAAGCTATAATTATGATGGCTATTCAACAATCTTCACAAATTTGGTTCATCAAAATTTTCCACTGTTTTTTGAATGCGGGTCGCCTTATTCTTCGGACTATAATTTCGGAGACAATCAAATAATAGGAATGAATAAGGTTAGCTACTCTCTTAGTCGGGAACAAATATCTAGCCAGTTGTCATACGGCCATTCTAATGTAGTTCCTGTGAATTATGGAGACCGTTCATATCCTGATCAAGGCTGGATTAAAGATCGCGGTGCTCTGAATTGCGATGGTGAAAGAATGACAGTATCGTCCGACTATGACGAAACTTCGGGCTCCGTTTTTTATAACGGTTCGGATCGATGGAATAACTATAGTATGCAAATGCATGGGGATTGGAATGAAGGAAGCAACTTTGGAATTTTTCCTTACTATAAAGATAGTTCGAATTATTTAATGGCAGAATTTTCAGAGAATAAAACGACTCTTTATAGTATGGACCATGGAAACCGTCATATTGTCCAGGAAAGTCCATACGGTGTAGAAAAGAATAAAGAGTTCGGCTTAAGTCTTGGAATAAATGATTTCAATTTAGGACTCTACATCGGTGAACAAGAGGTCATAAATACACCAATTCCTGATGATTATTTGGGCGGAGAGGTGGGCTTTGCTACTTGGGGTCCTCAATATGATGGTGCTGAATTTGAAATAAACGATATTCAATTCAGTGATATCGGTTACTATTGATTTGCTGTAAATAAATAGTAAAAGGAAAATAGAAAGAAGTCTTTAATTTATGAAATATCCTTTCTTTTCACAAAACTTCTTCCGTGTATTGATTGAGATCGCATCCCTGTTTATTGCTTTTAGCTCTTTGGCAGGAGGGCTTGGACTCATCTTGTTAAATGGAATTAACCTGCCAAAAGAATGGCTTGCCGATTCTCCCTTTAGTTCATATGCTATTCCGGGATTAATTTTGTTTTTTGTCATCGGTGGCACAAGCATACTATCAACAATTTTGCACATGAAAAAACATCAATACGCCGCAGAAGCATCGGGAGGGGCAGGTTTTGCCCTGATTATGTGGATTTATTTTGAAATATATTTCACTCATGAAGCAGCTTTAGTCCAGACTCTTTATTTTGGCTTGGGAATATTGCTTTTAATACTCACGGGATTATTTTTAAGAGCAAAAAAATAACTCCTTTAGTCCAATTTGACCTTTGGGAGAATTATTTGGCTTGTAGTTTCTCTTAAAAAAGAGCCGGCACGATGCCGGCTCAAGTTGAAACACTACTTGCCTTTCTAGGTGAAGACTCTGGGCAATACCTTCTTGCCGTGCGGATAAATAAGGCCGATAGCGCTGATTGCCAGCAAAAGCCAAACCATCCGCAGCCAGCTTTCCTTTTGGACCTTTTTCTGACGCTC
>JBBQQK010000077.1:0-4710 GCA_038216025.1 Patescibacteria group bacterium | reverse complement strand
AAAAGAGAAAAAAGCAAATACTACTCCTGTGCAACCAGCGGAATCACAAATACAAAAGAAAGAATTTTCCGACGGTTTTGATGGCAATTCTCAAATCACAGAGAGTGGTCGTATGTCAGATTCAGTAAATGCCAATTGGTGGGTTAATTCCGGCGCCTATTTTAATATCAAGGATAGCGTTGCTTCTACTATCTCAGGAAACCTCGAAACCAATAATAAATGGCGATTGCTTTATAACAAAAACAATCCGGGCGAAACTGATAATGGTTTTCATCCCCAGAATATTTTTCGATTAGTTTTAAAGAGCAAATGGCAAAATTTTGAGCAGCAAGCATATTATCGGATAGCCGCTGATAATTTATCCAGTGACTCACACCGCACCGGCTCAAATGGATTATTACTTTTCAATCGGTATCTTGATGGTAATAATTTGTACTATACCGGCATAAGAGTTGATGGGACAGCTATCATTAAGAAAAAGATAAAGGGGGAATATTTTACCATGGCTCAAAAAGCAATTATTCCAGGAAATTATAATCGCGATAAAAATCCTAACTTGCTTCCTAAAAATAAATGGCTTGGTTTAAAAAGCATAGTAAAGGATAACCCTGACGGGACGGTAAATATAGAGTTATATACCGATTTAGACAATACTGGCGATTGGACACTAGCAGTTAAAACTATAGATGATGGCAAAACATATGGCGGTCAAGTGATTAGTAGCTCGGGTTACGCAGGTATTCGTACAGATTTTATGGATGTCGAGTTCGATAATTATAAAATAACTGAAATAAACTGAGCAAATGAATATTTAAATCGACTACCCCTTGACAAGCAAGTCGTTGCAATATATTGTCAATGCAAGTATGACAAATTAATAAGTATCATTCCTCTTTAATTAATTCTTTACCCTTGCTTCACTTAACTGGGATAAAGGCAAGTAATTAATAAAATGAGAGGGGAGAAAGTTGCCAAGATGCAACGACTCCGTTCTTTTCTGTTTAGTCTCTCTCTATTATTAATATCGGTGAGCCCAGCGTTCGCTGAAAGTGCTGATTTAGCAAAAGTCCAAAACTTCGCTCAAAACGTTATTCAAGTTCTCGTCACTATCGCCGGCCTGTTAGCAGCCGGTTTTTTTGTGCTCGGTGGCATAGGTTACATCACCAGTTCCGGTAATCCTGAAAACCTCGACCGTTCGAAAAAAACTATCCTTTACTCAAGCATCGGCCTAGCGATCGCTATCGCTGCCTTCGTCATCAGTAATATAGTCACCGATCTCGCGAAGACAGCATTTAACTAGGAACCTTATGAAAAGAATTTTTGAAAATGTTATTCTTTTGGGCGCACTGCTTTTACAGCCTAGTTTTGCATTTGCCGCTTCCAATCCTGAAATAGAAAACTTCACTCATGATGCCATGACCGCCTTGATCGGCCTCGCATCGGTGGCTGTGGTTTTCTTTCTTGTTCGAGGCGGGTATCTATACATCACTTCGACTGGCAATCCGGCCTCGCTCGATGAAGCAAAAAAGACGATCAAAAACGCCTTGATCGGCTTAGTAATTGTTATCGGAGCGGCCGTCTTCTCTTCTGTGCTAAATAGCGCCATGACCCAGCCGGCCAACAATGCAGCCGGCACCGCTCTGAATTTAAGCCCGATTGCACCCGCTCCCCACGACAACTCCCTTGCTCAAATTCTTTTAGATGCAATCTCCGGATTCTTGCAAAATATTATTCAGTCAGCCACCAAACCGGTCATTGACGGGATTACCTGGTTTTTAACCAGCACTCCCTCGCTTTCCACCAATTCGGTTGTCTTCAACTTTTGGCTCGTAATTGTCGGCATCACTGATTCCCTCTTCGCCTTGGTGATTGCGTTACTCGGTTTCAGAGTAATGAGCAGTTCGACTTTTGGTCTTGAGGAGATGACCCTCAAAGAGATCTGGCCAAAAATTGCTATTGCTTTTGTCGGCGCCAATACCTCGATCTTTTTGATCGACTGGATTATCCAACTTTGCCAAGTCCTGGTAAATGCGGTTTTGAACGCAACGGGAGGTTTGGGCCAAGCTTGGATTTTGAACGCTTTTGATCCGGCCGCTCTGACCAGCGGCACGACCGCTATGATTACTTTAATATTTATTATCGTTTTCGTTATCTTGGCCTCAGCACTGCTTCTCTTCTATATCTCCCGCCTGATGATCTTGGCTTTTGGGGCCGTAATCTCTCCCTTGGTCTGCTTAATTTCTTTAATCCCGAGTATGGCCGACTTTGCCGGCAACCTGACGAAGGCATATTTCATTACTATCTTCACCGTCTTTATTCATGTGGTGATAATACAGCTCGCTTCTGCCTTTCTGGCTATGCCTGATCAGGCCGGCGCCAATCCGATAGTATCAATATTGATCGGGGTCGCTCTCTTCTCAATTCTACTAAAAAGCACTTCGACCGCCATTCAGCTTGCCATGGCTAGCGGAACGACTAATTCAATGAAGAAGCTTGGCGGCCAGATTATAAATGTCATAAGTTCTTCAAATATTAAAAATACAGCCAACAAGAGTGCGCCTAGTCGCAACATGCCGCCGGCTACCAAAGGAGTGAGGATCAGATGAAAACAACTGTCGTACCCGCTCAAATCACAACCGTTGAAGATAAGATTGCCGGCAGCCTGACCTTGCCTCAGATCATGCTTTTGGTCGTCCCTCTCATTCTAGGGGCGGCTATTTACGCCGGTATTCCGCCCAAAATGCACCTCGGAAGCTTTAAGCTAACCTTGATCATCATTCAATATGCATTCTTCGGCGCTTTGGCTCTTCGCTTCAACGGCAAGATTGTGGCCGACTGGTTGGTTGTCTACCTTCGTTTTAAGTCTAGACCCAGCAGATATATTTTTACAAAAAACGATTTAATCTATCGGGAGACGACCAATGAAAAAGAAAAAATTACTAGAGAGATCAATGAGGAGAAAAAGTCCGATATTAAAAATCAGACTAGGCCGCTAACTCTTTTGGAGGAGCGGAATATCGGAAAAATCTTCAATAACGATTCCTTAACCATTTCGTTTAAACCGTCAAAGAAAGGAGGCATGGATGTTCTCCTCAAACAAAAGAAGGACTAACGGCTCAGCCAGAAGCCAGATTGGCATCAAGGAAGTGCGGGACGGCATCTTGGTTATGCCAGACAATAGCTATCGCTGCATTCTTTCAACTTCGTCTTTAAACTTTGAGCTTCAAAGTGAAGAAGAACAAGACGTGGTGATCGATGCCTTTCAAGCCTTTCTAAACAGTCTGACCGTCCCGATTCAGATCGTGATCAGAGTCAGAGAGCTTGATATCGACCATTATCTGGAAGACTTTCAGGAGAAACTCAAACATGAAACGCAGGAAATATATGTAAAGCAGTTGGAAAATTACAGCGACTTCATTCGGAAGCTCGTTTCCGGCAACAAGATACTTTCACGGAAATTTTATCTAGTCATTCCTCATGCAAATAAAGGGAAGGTGGATTTTCAAACCGCAAAGGAACAGCTCCTACTGGAACAGGAAATTATTATCAAAGGCTTAGAGAAAATAGGTATGACAGCAAGGCAGCTTTCGAGCCTTGAAATATTAGACCTATTCTATAGTTTTTATCGTCCGGATCAGGCCAAGATTCAACCATTAGCAGAGGCGATTGCAAGGAAAACAAATGATCAAAATTTTTTCTAAACCAAAAAAGAACTCACGCTGGTCAGAGCGAAAAAAGAAACAAAAAGACAAAACGCTGGCTCTTTCATTTCACGTTGGCGATCAAGATCAGTTGGATCTGGTTACTTACGCCGGTCTGGAAGAATTTCAAAACCATTTGGAGATAGACGGGCGTTTTGTGAAAACCCTGTTTGTTTCCGGCTATCCATATACCGCTTCTTCCGGCTGGCTCAACCATCTGATCAACTTTAACTACAACGTCGATATCTCTTATCACATTGAACCGGTTGACGCGATTCTTGCGCTTCCGAAACTCAACCGAAAAATCACTGAGTTGATTTCTACCAAGAGGGCAATGGAGCGAGCCGGTAAGATCATATCGTCAGAGCTAACCGATCCCCTAGACTCGGCTATGGATCTACGAGACAAAATCCAGCGAGGCCAAGAAAATCTCTTTCAAGTTTCCCTGTACATTACCCTCTCGGCCGATACTCTAGCCGAACTCAATAAGACGATCAAACTCCTTGATACCGTTCTGGCGACCAGGCTTTTCTATACCAAGCCAGCCATCTTTCAGCAGATCGAAGGTCTTCAATCGGTTCTGCCTCGGTGCGACAATCAGCTGGCTCAAAAGAGGAATCTCGATAGCTCGTCAGCCGCCCTGACCTTTCCTTTCATTTCTTCGGAATTGGTTCATGAGTCAGGCGTGCTTTATGGCATCAATCGATCGAACAGCTCACTTGTCATTTTGGATAGGTTCTCTCTTCCGAATGCCAACAGCATCTTATTCGCCCAATCAGGATCAGGTAAAAGCTACACCGCCAAAGTCGAAATTTTGCGTCATTTGATGCAAGGCACAAAGGTGATCGTGATCGACCCCGAGCGGGAATATAGGCGGCTGGCCGAGTCGGTTGGCGGAACCAATATTAAACTCTCCGTTCATTCCAAAGAAAAGATCAATCCTTTTGACCTCGAGGTCAACGCTTTCTCCGAGGAAGAAGGATTCGCTGATCATGTTCAATCTTTGACT
>JBBQQK010000076.1:0-4866 GCA_038216025.1 Patescibacteria group bacterium | reverse complement strand
TTCTCTTAATGAGGCAAGAGTAATTTCAGCTTTTTCTTTTGGGGTAAACTGTTTTTTCATTTTGGTAACCTTTCTAGCCCAGATATTACCACCATTTTCTATCTAATACACCTGTCTAGATTATTGGTACCAGTATACCTTACGAGATCTTTGTTAAAAATTGCGTTTCGGACTAGAATTCAGGTACATTCGCTTGCCTTTTTGCCTTTTTTATGGTAAAATAACTCAATGCATATATCTGTATTGAAAAACGAGATTACAGAAGAATTTAGCTATCTAAAAAATATAACAAGTCCAATTTTCATGGATGGTACTTTTGGCTTAGGCGGGCACAGCCTCTCGATCGCAGAAAAACTAGGAGATAAAGACTATAAAATAATTGGATTTGACAAAGATATCAGCGCCCTCAATTCTGCTAAAAGTAAGCTTTCCGAGCATATGCAGGAAAAATTTTTGCTGATCAATGATGATTTTAAAAATTTGATTGATATGCTAGAATCAGAAAACATCAAATCAATTGATGGCACTCTACTTGATCTAGGAGTATCATCGTTGCAGATTGATTCCAAAGAGAGAGGGTTTTCCTTTAAAAATGAAGCCGCTGTGCTTGATATGAGAATGGATCAGAGCCAATCACTGACAGCAGAGTATATACTGAACAACTATCGAAAAGAAGAAATCGTTGATATCCTAGCTAAATATGGAGAAGAGAAATTTGCTTTCCGAATCGCAGAAAACATAGCCAAAACAAGGTCCGAGAAGCATTTTGAAACCGTAGGAGATTTACTTAAAATAATCGACCAATCGATTCCTTCTAGATTCAAGCATCAAAAAATACATCCTGCCACAAGAACCTTCCAAGCACTAAGAATAGAGGTAAACCAAGAACTTTCTGGTTTATCAAAAGCCATCAAAGATATCACCAGTTTGTTGAATAGCGGAGGAAAAATCGCAATAATCTCTTTCCACTCGCTCGAAGACAGAATAGTCAAAAATACTTTCAAGGAATTGGCAGCTGGGTGTATATGCCCCAAAGAAGTTCCGATATGCCAATGTGACAAAGTGCCAGAAATAAAAATATTAACGTCAAAACCAATTACTCCAAGTGAGGATGAGATTAGAATAAATGCCCGTAGCAGAAGTGCCAAGTTAAGAATTGCTGAAAGATTATAATATTTTTAAATCAATAAAAATAAACATGAAGCCTAGATTATTATTACATTCTTGCTGTGCCCCTTGCCTTTCAGCGGTATTTGAGCAATTAAAAGATGATTATGACATCACTCTTTTTTGGTTCAACCCCAATATTTATCCCATGGAAGAGTCAGCCAAGCGGCTTAACGAATTAGTCCGCTATGCCAAAATAATCGACTGTAATGTGGTGATTCAGGAAAAATATCTTGATGATCACCACAATTGGATCAAGCTTACACAGGAGTTATCAAATGAGAAAGAAGGAGGAAAGCGGTGTGAAAAGTGCATGAAATACCGCTTACTTGCCACTGCTGTCTATGCCGAAAGATTTACTTTCGATTTTTTCGCGACAACGTTATCCATTTCACCGCACAAAAATAGCGATATGATAAACACTCTTGGTAATGAAATATCACAAAAATTCGATGTAAAATTTTTAGATCATGATTTCAAAGAAAACAATGCATACAATCGATCGATAAAAATTTGCCAAGAGATGAATATTTATCGCCAAAAATATTGTGGCTGTGAGTACTCCATTAGAAGCTAGTTAAAAAAAAAATAATTATTGATTATATTCTTTAACCTTTTGCTCCACTTCCCTGTTCAACTCTCTCTGTTTTATAACATTTCTCTTCTCATACTCTTTCATACCTTTTCCTAATCCTAGTTCTATTTTTGCTTTCCCTTTTTTCATATACAACTTAATGGGCACCAACGTCAGTCCTTTTTCCTTGGTCTTGCCGGTTAGTTTGTCGATCTGATCTTTTCTCAAAAGTAATTTACGCGTTCTCTGAGGGTCTCCTTCTTGAGCATTGATCAACGCTCCAATCCAAAATGCTTCACTGTTTAATATCTTAGCGTATGAATTTGTCATATTAACCCTACCGCTTCTGATGGCCTTGATTTCATGGCCGGTTAAAACAATACCCGCCTCAAAGGAATCAAGAATTTGGAAATCAAACCTTGCTTTTTTGTTATAGAATTCTGTTTTTTTTACTGGCTTTTTCATTCTTGCCTAAAAGATTTTGATAGCGCAGGCCATTCTTGGACTATGACCGTTAAAGAAGCAGCAATAGGAACTGCAAGAATTGCCCCCAATAAACCAAGCAATTTAGCTCCAACTAATATAGCCAAAATAATAACCACTGGCGACAATCCAACTGCCTTTTGCATAACTTTCGGCACGATAACCGCGTTCTCTAGTTGTTGAACTATTACATAAAGAATTATCACAAATACAGCTTGTATGGGCGAAACCGACAACGCAATAACCGCTGCAATAACACCGGCAATAATAGGACCTATTGTCGGAATAAATTCAAGCAAGCCGGAAATTAGAGCCAAAGCTAAAGCATATGGAACACCTATAATCAACAAGCCAATCAGATCAATTGCCGCGATAATAGCGCCTAGCAACAATTGCCCTCTAAACCAACTGCCAACTTTTTGAGAAACTTTTTCGACTGTTTCGATCACTGCATTCTTCTGGGCATCCGGAATTATCGACTTAGAGAAATCCGATAATTGTTTTCGATCAAGAAGCATATAAATAGTTAGAACAACCGCCATGATAAATGTTACAAAACCGCCAAATACGGTAGCCGTAATAGAGACAAAGCTATTAGTGATATTGCCTAGAGAGCTCTTTATATTATTTTCGATGGCCTCTCTGTAGTTGCTCAAGAAATCATACTTCGCGAGAAGACTGGGAAATGAATTTGCGAAATCGGAGATTTGACTTACAAAAGGAGGAACTACAAGATAAATAGTAAGAGCGAACAGCAAGAATACGCCAACCGCAAGCAGAATAACAGCGAGTAACCTTCCTACTTTTTTTTCCAAGGTCTCAACAACTGGTTTAAAAGACGCAACCAAAATAAGCACAATAAAGATTAGTGCTAAAATATCTCTAACATAGTAGAGCAACACAAATGCGATCAAAACAAGAAGTAACTTTACAATTGCCCAAGCAGATATCTCTAGTTGCATTTTTTCTCTCATTGCTTCTCCTTATTTAGTGATAACTTTAGAATACTTTAGCTGAATACTCTCTTTAGATGACGGTATTTGAATAATATCCTTCTCTTCAATTGTAAACCACATTTGTTTATTAGACAATTGTTCGATTATACCACCTTTTCTCTCCAAGGCTGACTTGAGAAGATGACTATTCCCTAGTATCTTTACTTCTTTTCGGTCTCCCTCAAGAAAAAGGCTAATATTGGAATTAGTCATCAACCTCACATCGTTAATTGAGATGAGCTCTCCGCCGCTGTTTCTGATTGCGTTTAGTAGATCCACCATTTGAGGAAGGACCAGTTGACCGTGTACAGACATAACGATCCCTTGACCCGAAGAAGGGACTTGGCCGTTAATCAGATCCAATCTCATTTCGTCGTTTAAATATTGACTGTATGAGTTTTGTGCGGATTGGCTTGTTTTTCGATAGTTGTCCAGATTATCAGTAAGTTCTCTAACTTCAATTCTCAAATCAGCGTTTGACCTAGTTAGTTTTGAAACCTCAATGGCCAAAACTTCATTATTTTCAGGTTGTATTACTTTTTTTACCTCTTTTCGTGCATATACTTGAGATATAATAAATATCCCTAAAAACGTGCAGCAAAAAAATATTATAATATAGTCAATTTTTTTAAACATTTAGCAGATTGTCCGACTTAACATTGAAGCTACCATCATAAGCGGGCACTAAGATAGAATTTACTTGCGATACATCAAAAACAAGGCCAAAAGTTTTCTTTCTTTTTTCAAGACCAGTCATGCTTACCTTTAGGGATTCTTGCATTTTATCTTTTGGTCCGATTGCATTAATTTGAAAAGGAGCAGAAATTCTTTGGTTATTTATTAGAATAGTATTGACTATGCAATCTATAGCAGTATTTAAAACAACTCTCTGTCCATTCACAGAAATAGCTTCTGCGCCAGAAGACCAAAGAACAGTTAACGTATCCCGCAAATCGGCTGCGTGCACGATAGCATCTTCCGAATTTGAATTGCTCCTTGAATCGCTTAACTGCACCACCACACCGGGCCCGCTTAAGCTACTCAAGCCAGCTTGAGCTTTTTTAAAATTCAATTTCTGTATATCATTGCCAGATAAGGCCGATTTGTCAGTATCTCTTTGGGCTAAATCTATCTGTTCTTGCAAATTCTTAATAGCCGTTTTTAGTTGATTTTGCTCAACATATAGTTCGCCCCTAGTATCCTTTAGGCTGGTGTATTGGAGTATGGGGTCGTTCACTCTTATAGGCAAAGATTTGAACTGTGCTGAAAACAAAACTCCCAAAGCAAGCCCTAAGATCAAAAGAAAGGAGGACAGAGTAAATTTCTTGGCATTAATTTTTCTAATTTTTTTCATCAATTATCGGTGGACAACGCTTTATTTTGTGTGTTAAAAATAATTTGGTACCCCCAGTAGGAGTTGCACCTACGACCTTCCCCTTAGGACGGGGCTGCTCTGTCTACTGAGCTATGGGGGCACGATTTTCATTATAAGGAAGTACTTTAAAAGCCTCTTGCTTAGTATAGCAAATCTTGACGGAAAATTCGAGAGTTAGTCTCTTCCAATGCAAGATGGTGCTGGACGAAGTACCGCTTTCTAATTGAATAATGGTGCTGAAGAGCACAGATTAGAACACTTTGAGCAAGTAC
>JBBQQK010000075.1:0-4946 GCA_038216025.1 Patescibacteria group bacterium | reverse complement strand
ACCATATTTTAATTTTGGGGGAAGAAAATTTTTTAATACATTTACTAAAAACTATGCCTAAATTTGAAAACGCACCAAATTTGAATAATCCGGAATTAAACCCCAGTGAGATTGGGGCGGATGTTAATACTGGAAAAAAATCGGAGGGCGAACTTACGCCGGAAGAATTAGAAAAATTGAAAGTGGAAGAAGGACAAGAGCAACAACCCGAAAAACCAGAATTGTCACCAGAAGAACAGCTTAAAAATTTAGAGAGTGAAGGCGAAGCTCGCCAGCAAGAAATTACGAGATTAACTGAATCTGTTGAAGGAACAAAAGCGAAGTTGAATGACGTGAGAGAACAACTCGGATTACCGCCAACTGAAGAAGATCCTCCGAGTGTATCTTCAGAAAAAGATAAAATGGAGAAATTGAAAGCCGAGCAAGAAACTTTGGAAAAACAAAAAGAAGAACTTATTAGCAAGCAAGAAAAAGAACGGCTCATTCGCGAAGAAAAAGAAAAAATTCTACAAGAAAAACTTGATGAAGTATTTAAAGAATTTGAAAGGCTAAACCCTCGAGACTTCGAAAGTATTTTTAAGAGTGGAAAAACTCCCGAAGGACGCAATGTTGAAAGTAAATCGATGGGCTCTCTTGAACCGGAAGTCGCACAATCTTTAGCCAAAGCTTTCAAAGAAGGAATTAAATTACTTCCAAAAATTCTTGAAGCTTTGCCGGAACTTTTGAAAAAGTTTGATGAGGATTTGACCAAAGAAGCAACAGAGCGTGTAGATAAAAAATTGGAAGAAGAAAAAGCAAAAATGGAAGAGGAACAGAAAAAGGAAGAAAAACCCGAGGAGCCGAAGCCAGAAGAACCAAAAACACCGGAGGGCGAAATACCGCTGGGAGAAATACCACAAGGACCAAACCCTATTGAGGGCGGAAATGTAGAAGCTCCTAAAGCATAGTTGTATTTATTTTGTAAATTCATAATTGGATGCCGCCAAAGAAAAACTTGAAATTGTCAGCGGTGTGGCTCCGCCGCTTTTCCGAATTTTCGCGGGGGGATTTCCTCGCCGCCGCAGGCGGCGAAATGCGTTCGGACTAATTCAATAATACTGCACCAAACTTCACCCTTTGGGTTTCGCTTGGCAAGCCATCTGGTTTGCTTCCAGCGGCAAGTTAAGGCTAAGCTGAAAGATACATGTCATTCTGAGGCATAGCCGAAGAATCTCTGTGACGCTTTACTTATTGCTTCTACAACTTTATACTTTAAATGTTTCGGGGATTGGCTCAGCTCCGACGCTGCGGTCGGAGTCCCGACATGAAATCGTCGGGGCTGGTATTGAACTATGAAGGGTTGTTTGTATATACTTGAATCTTGCGACGGGAGATACTATGTTGGTAGTAGCATAGATATCAGCCGACGTCTTAAACAACATTAATCTGGACAAACGCATACAACCAAAAGAATGAATGGAATAAAGTTGGTTTTTTCCCAAGAGTTTGACAACATACAAGAAGCACAAGCTTTTGAGCGAAAAATCAAATCATGGAAGAGAAAGGATTTTATTAAGAAGATAATTCTTGATGGGATCATTAAGACAAAATAATTTCGGGGATTGGCTCAGCTGGTAGAGCGCTCGGTTTGGGACCGAGAGGTCGTGAGTTCGAATCTCGCATCCCCGACCATTACGGATAGTATCGTAATTTATATTCAAAATGATCTTGTAGCACGGATTAATCTCGGTGTTCAAATACCCAGGGTAGTTCCAGACCAATCCTGATGGGAATATTGAACACAAGAGCATTCTCTTCTGCTGGAGATCGGAATCTTGGTAAGTTTTTGCCAAGTTATTGAACTTTTCGCGGACGAAAACCGCTACATCTTCAATATTATACTTTGTGATTAAATCGTCATCTTTCGCTATCTGGATTGTGGCGATTTTTTGTTCCAGAATCCTATTTTGTTCTTTAAATATATCGTCGGAATAAATACCGGCCAAATTCTTTTCGATTAAGGATTGGCGTGTCTCATATAGCTTCTTGAGCTCGTCATCTGCCTGTTCTCTTCTTTTTTGCAATGAAGCTACCCTTTTATAGTAAGTCTTGCGCAAATAAGTCCCTGTGAGTTCCAAGGCCTGATCGGTCATACTTACCGTATCAAGAAGCTTAGCGGTCGCTTCTTCCAGCTCATCCATGGGCACAGAATGGCTTTTGCCGCACCATTTTTGGCAAAAGTAATAAGCATACCTTTGCTTCTTTCCTTTGCTCCAACCAGCCGTCAAAGACGTTCCACACCCGCCGCATTTCACAATTCGGCGGAGTGGAAATTCGGGATTATCGCGATTTTTTTTGGCAAATGGTTTCGCGATATTAACGTTTCGTCCATCCAAGATCGCTTGTATGCGATAAAATTGTTCCTCGGTAATCATTGGCGTGTGCTGCCCTTGCACCTCTTGCTTATATTTTTTTGAGACCAATTTCCCAGTATAAAATTTATTGCGAAACATCCGTTGGATTGTTTGAGGTTTGACCTTGAACTCCCTTCCTGTCCGATACTGCACTTTTAATCCCTGCTCATCTAAAATCTTGGCCATTTCACGAAGCGACTTGGTGCCTGTTGCCATTAACTCCCATGCGTCCTTCAGTTTGTCGAAAGTTTTCGGGTCTTTTACCACATAGCCGTTTTCGTTCAAGTATCCAAATGGAGCCAAGCTGAAAGGCAACCCAGAAAGAAATCGAGCCCGCAAGCCATTCTTAGCCCGCTCTCCTCGCACATCATTATCCATCTGAGCGAACCCCGCTAACATTGTTTCTACAAATTTTTCAGTCGGGCTGTTGCCGGTTGGCTCCGAAGCAGAAACTAAATTAATGTCGCACTCGGCCAATTTTTTGCGGATGACCAAATAATCTGCAGTTTGACGAGAAATTCGATCAAGCCGATAGACAATAACTGCGCCGACTTCTTTTTTGTGTTTTCGGCAATATTCTAGCATCTCAATTAAAACCGGTCGCCTTGCAATGGTCTTGGCCGATCTGCCTTCTTCTCGGAAAATTTTATCAATCGTTAGTTTCCTTCTGGTTGCCTCTTTGGTACAAATATCTTCCTGCGTTGTCAGTGAATAGTTCTCGATTTGTTCTTCGCTTGAAACACGAATGTACATGACCGCGTGTTCTTCCTTATTTAATTTTTTACCAAAAATAGATTGGTCCATTTTACCCCTCCCTCAGCAATTCTTGCAGAGTTAAATTATTAAATACTTGTTTCTCAAACATATCGAGCCAGCTATCTAGCAGATATTGAAACTGAGTAATGCAAACAGCCAGCTCTTCGTCAGGCATATCCCCGACTATTTCTCCCAGCACAGCCCGAGCTTTCTGAACTTTATTTTCTTCCGGAGACTCGGGGAAAATGTAAAAGGAATTCTCCAGTGTTTTCCTTTGATTAAGAATCGAGTAGCTCGGATTATTTTTAAAAGCACCCTCACTCTTTGACCCAATTGTTGATTGTTTGCTATCCGTATTCCCTCCTAATAAACTAGTATTATAATACTAGTTTACTAGGTATATATGCCTAGTGTCAAGTGGGGATAACTTAGAGAATCCCCTGCTTGACAGTCTTTAAATTCAGGTATTAAATTGTATCAGAGAGCTGATACAGAAAATGACCAGTTTTGAGAGTAAATTTTAAAATAGTATGTCCTCTACTTATACTAATAAGGGAGTAGGTCGGGGTAGGTAACAACAATATAACCACAAACAAAACTAACTAAAAAAACTATGACAAAACCAATAACCCAAAAACAAGAAGAAATACTAACACTTCTATATAAATACAGATTCCTAAATAGAGTCCAAATTCAAACATTCCTAAATCATAAATACCACAAGAGAATCAATGACTGGCTAAAAGATCTAAATCAAAAAGAGTACATCAATCGGATCTATTCAACTAACTTCGGAGAAAATACTAAACCGGCCATCTACTATATTGGATTAAATGGAATCCGATACTTAAAATTACAGGATGATTGCTCACTTGAAGTACTCCGAAAGTTTTATCGCGATAAAGACCGATCGGAGAGCTTCATCGACCAGTGCCTTTTGGTTGGCGATATAGCCCTAAGCTTAAGAAAGGCAATCATCCAAAGCAAGGATGAGGGCCACCAGCTTACATATGCTTTCGCAACTGCAACCGATTTGGCTGATACGGATTACCGGTTTAATTTTTTATACGAACTAAATGTGGACATTTTTATTAAGAAACAGTTGAAGAAGAAGACGAGCAAAAAAACCACAACCACTTTTTTTATCTTTTTAATTATCCCCCCAACCCTGCCTCAGTATTCAATAAGGAAAAGAATTAAAGACATAATCGGTTTGTATAATGGCTATGATTGGAATGAGCAAGAGGATCAAGTATTTCCAGAAATCATGACTATCTGTCCAGTACTTTCGACCCTAATTTATGCCAAACGGCTTACAAGAAGACTTTTGGCGGAGGAGGATAATCCGGAAGACTTACATATCCAATTTACAACAGCTGATAAGATCCAAAAAGAGGGTGTGGCTAGTAAGATTTGGGAACAAGTAAACTAATTTTGCAAAAAAGCTTGCCTCACAGTCTTTTCCAATCCAATTATGCGTGTAATGGCCCTGTCGTCAATTCACGCTTAAAGTCAGCTTTTAGCTAGTCTTTTTTACCAATACCATAGTAGTGAATCTCCACGGGCTTACGCCCATGGCTTCACTTTAATTCAAGCTGGGCTTGACCGCTGTCCTCTTGGCCCTGCATCTCTATGTACTTCTTGATTACTTTTTCGTTTACGCCGACAGTCGACATAAAATAGCCTGCTGACCAGATTCCGCTGTCTCCATCGTGATAAACCTTTTCTAGATATTTGAACTTTTTCACCATATATCTCGCAGTATTGCATTTCAATATTCTAACTGCACTGGATACA
>JBBQQK010000074.1:0-5128 GCA_038216025.1 Patescibacteria group bacterium | reverse complement strand
AGGTATAACTTTACTGAGTTTGGTCATAGCTCACTTGGTTATCAGCCAGTTCCCGAGGTTATAACGGATGATTTTTTAGTAAGCCTTCTGTGGCTCAAAAGGCCGAGCGCTGAGTCAAAAATTCCAATTAATAATATTATTGCTGGGTACGAGAGGAACCTAATTGCAAGCAAAGACATTCTCTGGAAAACATTTATTACAGAAATTGAGAAGTTACATAACGATAACCAAATTGACCAGAAACAAGTTGATGCACTTGTATCTAGTAGAGAAATTGAAAACTTACTGATAGAAGAGCAAATGAAGAGTAAAACAGGTGATGAGCTCAGGAAAAATATTGATGACAAGATTCTTGATATCGCAAAGAATGAGCAGAACGCAAAAATTATTAAAGACAAAGAGTCTTATATCAAACAACTTGAAGAGCAATTGTCAGATAAAGATGTTGCTGTGTCCGATATAAACAAACGATTATTAGACATGGAAAAAGAAGAATCAAATAAGATTTTGAGAAAAAAGAAAAGAATTGAAACAAAATGTAAGTCATCATGGAATATGGTCATAAATGTGTCAATTTTAATAGTGCTTGTGGCATTATCATTAATTATTCTCTGGGTTGATGTAAAATATTCAATTTTTCATTCCAAATCAACCACAGAAGCTACAATTATCAGATATTTGCCACTTGTCCTAATAATCGGACTTATGTGGCTATTAGGTATCCCAGTAATAATTAGATGTGAGATACCAAAAATAATCGGAAATTGGTTGCCTTCAAAGCTCAATCCCGTTGAGTGGAGAAATAATTTTGAAAACAAAAAAGTCCAGGTCTGTATAATCCAAAAATCGGAGGAAATTTAGAGCTATGCAAATATCAAAATCTGAATATATGATGTTTCTTCGTCACCCCGCGTGGCTTTGGCTGAAGAAACACGACAAAAGTAAATTGCCGCCGATTGACGATGATCTTCAGGCTCTCTTTGATTCTGGTTTCATTTTCGAGTCCTATGCGGAGCAGCTGTTTCCAGGTGCGGTCAAGCTTGGATTCGATGGCTACCGAGAATATTTAAGCCTAACGCGTAGAACTAAGGAAGCGATTGAGAGCGGAGCAAAGACAATTATTCAGGCTCGATTTGAAGCCGGCGAAATTACCTGTATTTGCGATGTGATCGTCAAAGTCGGCGACAACACTTTTGATCTTTACGAAATAAAATCAAGCACAAGCGCAAAACCTGAGCATGAGCCGGATTTGGCATTTCAAAAAGAAGTTCTGAATGGTAGCGGCTACAAAGTGAATAAAATCTTTGTTGTTCATGTTGATAGCGAATATGTCAGGAACGGTGAAGTTCTGGCCAGTGACCTTTGCAAGATTTGTGAAGTTACCGACAAGGTCAACGAGCTGGAACAATTTACCAAAGAGAATATTGAAAAAGCACTCGAGATTGCAGGGCAAAAGAATTGTCCAGATATTTCACCAAGTCATGCCAAGCTTGGTGCCTTTGGTGATTGGCTTTCAATTTACAAGACTCTGGCAAACATCGACGAATATAGCATCTATCAACTGTGCTCGCCTGGTGCTGGAAAAATTGGCGAACTTGAGGCGCTAGGCATTAAGCGCCTGAGTGATATTCCAGATGATTTTCATCTAAACGAAAAGCAGCTGCGGCAAGTAACCGCAACCAAAGCTAATCAGGTTTTTAGTGATAAGGAACGGATTAGTAAGTTCTTGTCCTGCCTGAAGTTTCCTCTTTACTTTTTTGATTATGAAACACTTTCAAGTGTCGTTCCATATTTTGACGGACTAGGACCATATCAGCAGTTACCATTCCAATACTCGCTTCATGTTCTGGAATCGCCAGGGGCACAGGTGAGGCATTATGAATATTTGCATAGCGATAGCTTTAATCCCATAAAGCCACTGACACAGGCCCTGAAATCGCAAATTGGAAGCACCGGGACGGTCTTGGTTTGGTATGAGCTGTTTGAAAAAGGCCGCAATGATCTGATGGGCGCAATGGTTCCAGAATATAAAGAATTTTATGAAAATTTGAATGAGCGAATTGTCGATTTGATGACGCCTTTCTCAACCGGCGCTTTTGTGCACAAGGATTTCTTTGGCAGCGCTTCAATTAAAAAAGTTTTGCCAGTACTTATTCCAGAATTGTCATACAAAGACCTAGATATTCAGACAGGAGGCGCCGCTCAAAGATTATGGATGGAAGCGGTACTGGATGGAAAGAGAGCTGGCGGAAAAGATAAAATACTTTCAGATCTAAGTAAATATTGTGAACTAGATACTTTTGCGATGGTGCGAATTTATCAGTATCTAATCCAGGCCATACAATAAATTTAAGATTGATTCAAAAGTTCTCATTTATTTTTCCTTTTGCCTACTTTGTTGCTAAGATAGTTATTGCTTATGAAATACAAAACCTGCAACAAGTGTTCTGAAATCGTAACAAAAACCGGCTTCATTTCGAGTTCACCGACTCTGAAAGAATCCGGTCATTTTGCTAGATGCAACAATAAAGAGTGCGCTAAATATTTTTCCGAATCTCAATACGAAAAATTGAGCGATAAGGAGTTCTAAAACTGGGTTTTCTATAAAGCACCTAGAAGATAAATCATATTGCTAAGCTCTTTACGACAAATTCACGGTTGAGGATTGCCGATGATTTATTAGCAGGTCTCAAAATAGTTCATCTAGGCCTTTTGCTATTATGGTACTATACTTTTATTGATAATCATTCGATCTGGTTTCTTGCATTGTATACATATAGATAATATAATGTATATATAAAGATAATGCGAGGGGAAAAATGGAATCAGCTCAATCAAAAGACAGCAAGATTATCTCTGCCGAGGAATGCCAAAAGTATTTAGGCAAATACAAACTCACCGATGAGAGAATTACTACTATCAAAGACAGCCTCGTGGGAATTATTGACAGCATAATTAACTCTTATATAGAAGATTTCAAGTGATGGGGAAAGATTATTCAAAAGCAGTGATCTATTGCCGTGTATCCTCGGAAAAACAGGTTAGAGAGGGTAATGGCCTAGACAGCCAAGAACACAGATGTCGAGCATACGCGGCTTCGCTCGGCTTGGAAGTTGAAAATGTTTTCAGAGACGAAGGCATCTCAGGCGGTCTTTTCGATCGACCGGCAATGAAAGATCTAGTTAAATATTTGGATAAAAACTGGCAGAAGAAATACATTGTTATATTTGATGATCTAAAAAGGTTCGCTAGGGATGTCGAGGTTCATTTAAAATTAAAAGCTGAACTCAGGGCAAGAGACGCTCAATTAAAATGCTTAAACTATAATTTTGATGATAGTGCTGAGGGTGAATTTGTCGAAACAATTTTTGCAGCTCAAAATCAGCTCGAGCGCAAACAGAATAAAAGGCAAGTTTGCCAGAAGATGAAAGCCAGAATCGAGCGAGGCTACTGGTGCTTTTTCGCTCCAACTGGCTATGAATACAGAAAAGACAAAGAGCATGGCAAATTGTTGTTTCCAATTCGTCCGATAACCAATCTTATTGCTGAGGGATTAAACGATTTTGCAAATAACAGACTGCACGGTCAAACTGACCTGCAGAAATTTTATCAATCCAAAAACCTTCACAAGTTAATTGGGACAAAACAAATCCATCTCCAATTTATTAAGCGTATCATTACTGAAACTTTATATGCTGGTCTTGTTGAATATCCTGAGTGGGGAATTCCGAGGCGCCAGGGGCATCATCAGCGGATAATTTCTGAGGATACTTTTAATAAGATTCAAGCCAAGATCAAAAAACCAGAACGCAAACCGAGAGATACGGATCAGCTCGAATTTCCTTTGAGAAGGATCGTTACCTGTGATTTTTGCGGCAAGACGATGACAGGCAGCTGTAATAGAAGTAAAAATCCTAATAAATATTATTCTCATTATACTTGCAATAACAAAGAGTGCACGGCTAATCCGAAAAACATTACTGCCAGTAAGGTCGAGAATGAATATGTTGCGTTACTCGATAGCATAAAAACAGAAAAAGAGGTTTTAGAAATGATGAAAGTGGTTGCGATGAGGATTTGGGAGAAGAAAAATAAAGATATCTCAGATCTTCGAGCTGACCGCGAAAAGGACATTGACGACATCGAGAAACAGATCGATGAATATGTTAGCCTGATTCCGACAACAAAGTCGGATAGCATCAGAGCCCGATACGAGGCCAAGATTGAGGGCCTTGATCAAAGAGTTAAAGATTTGAAAAAAGAGCTAGAAAATAAAAAAGACCCCAACTTTGAAGAGGTACTTAATTTAGCTCTAAAACTACTTGGAACACCGGCTAAAACATGGAAAAAATCAGACCTGAAGACGAAAATTCAGATTCACAACCTGATCTTTGAAGAAAACCCTAGATACTCGGCAAATAAGGGTTTTGGAACACCGAAATTGTCGCTCCCATTCTACATAAAACGCTATGTAATAGGTCAGAATGATGGGATGGTGGAGGTGAGGGGAGTTGCACCCCTGTCCAAAAGGTTAAAAGCATGTTATCTACAAGTTTAGTCACGGTTGTTGATTTGACTAATAAATAAAACCGTTACGAAAAAATTATCAATCTATCTCGAGAAAGGCTTGAGCTTGAGAGCTAGAGAATCCCTAAAGCGGCAACTCGAAATTTATAACACCCTGATTCCGCCTTCGAGTAGAGACGGGGGCGGATGGTTGATGCGATTAGGCAGCAACTGGCGCAAGAGCAAAACCTGCAAAAGCAGTTTTTACTTTGCTAACAAGTGAATTTGCACTTGAAAATTTGTGGATTTGTTAAAGTGTTCCAACACACTTACTTGCAAACATGTTTTTAAAGTCCAATTGTCGAAGCTAATACACCCCCATACTCACTTGGTATTGTTTTCTTCAAATCCCAAATGATAATTAAATTATAAATCTTGTAGACCATATTGTCAATCTTAACTGTCATCATTCAGCTAAAAAGTTCTCATAACTATTCAGCTAAATGTTCGTTTGGTATGATACGGAGTTCCCGGAAAGAACATCTGTGAAAGGAAAAATATGAACATTGAAAAACAAGCCGACTTGCAGTATTTCGCTCATTATCATCAAGCCGGAAAAATG
>JBBQQK010000073.1:0-5151 GCA_038216025.1 Patescibacteria group bacterium | reverse complement strand
GTTGTCTGGTCTCAATAGATAGTTGACCACGCATAATATTTTTTGTTTTTCCTTTACTGAATATTATACAAGATTTAAGTCTATATGCAAAATTTGAGCGTGTGAGTGAGCAGTTACGACAGAAAAGATTGACATATGAGTAAAATTATTATAAAATATTGCAGGATCAGAATTACGTACACAAAATACTCTGGAGGTGATCCGATTGGGAGTTAACGATTTCGACGAAAAGTTTGCACTAGGTGGGGTCAGCAGCCTTCTGCTACCAACCGAAAATGCGCCGGCAACCCCTTTAGATCACCTTGTTGAACAAATAGGTGTGATCGAAGACGAGCCAACAGATTCCGATCTCGCCCTATTGGAAGAAGAAGAGGACGAGATTAGCGACAACAAAGAGGCAGCCGACTACTATTCCACAGACTCAACAAGCATGTGGCTGCACGAGATAGGAAAGACATCTCTGTTGAACGCAGAAGCGGCAGTCAGTCTGGCTATACTCAAAGACCAAGGTGATGAAGAAGCAAAATGCAAGCTGATAGAGGCTAATTTACGATTATCTACCAGGATTGCAAGGCGCTATATTGGCCGTGGCATGAGTTTCCTTGATTTAGTGCAAGCGGGGAATATCGGCCTTATCAGAGCGGTCGAAAAATTCGATCACTCAAAAGGCCACAAGTTTTCCACGTATGCGACATGGTGGATCCGCCAAGGTATCACGAGGGCAATCGCCGACCAGGGCAGGGCAATGCGATTGCCAGTTAATATCGTCACGTTAGTCAGCCAGATGAAGAGAACTTGCGATGACTTGCATCAAGAGCTCAGAAGAGTTCCTTCAACAAACGAAATTGGTAGATCAATGGGATTACCGGACGAACAAGTAGAAATACTAATGGATATTGCTCAGGAAACTCTATCTCTTGAGATGCCGGTTGGCGACGATGAAACTAACCAGCTTGGTCAGCTCATTTGCGACAGGAAAGCATTGTCTCCAGAAGAATTGACAATGAAAGCGCTTATGCGGGAAAAGATTCTTGAAGTGCTGGAAACCCTAGCCCCACGTGAGCGGGACGTCATAAAGATGCGCTTTGGTATTATCGATGGCCATCAACGAACGTTAGAAGAGGTCGGTCGCCACTTCAATCTGACCCGCGAACGCATAAGACAAATAGAAGCTAGAGCATTAAAGAAGCTTCGTCACCCGATACGTAGCCGAGAGCTGCTAATATGTTGTGAATAACTGTGTCCCCTCAAACCTGAGGGGACACTTTTTTATTTTGCGAATTTAAAGCTTTCAATTATTCGCAAAACTTGAGGATTTAAGGAGGGATCTTCAAGGGCGTTTATGTTATATAGTCTACCTTTGTATTCACAAACAATATTATAATAAATTCCACCCATGCCGCCCGACCGATATTCATACGCCTTCTGTCCGTCAAATTGGATTTCTTTTACGACTTCAGGAAAAATCCAATTGTTGATCGTTTCAGGGATAGTTTTTTTGACAGTAGATTGTTGCCGACCAATAAAATCTTCGGTCGACGCATAAACTATCATATTTAAATCTGCAGAAAAACCGCCGGAGCCATATACTTCGCCAGATTGAATTTGCGCCCAAATTTTCTGTTTTTCTGCGGAATTGATAATTAAAGTATTGCCATATTCCAGATTAACCGCCCAATCAGCGGGATGGGTAAAATCAAGTCCCAAGGTCTCATTATGATAGCTTTTTGTAGGTGCTGATTCATCTGGATCGGCTAAATAATTTGGGCTCACCGACTGGCCCGACTCCAAAGTAGAGGATTCGGTATCAATTTCAGTAGAACTAATGGAAGTATCTCTACCTCTGCTTGATTCGGTGCTCTTGAAAAATTGTCTGCCCAGTTTGTTTTTACTATCCTTGACTATGGCTAATCCGGCAAGTAAAGATACCACCAAAATCATGAAAATGAGCGAAAATATCAAAATCTTTCGGCTGGACGACTTATTATCTTTGCTGGTGTTATCTGCCTCCCTAAGTTTGTCATATTCCAAATTATTAGGCTCCATCTGCCCTCCAAAGTATTATCTCCTATTCATTATACCGAATGGGGGCAGAATTACCAAAGCGGAAAAACTCCGTCGGGGCAGCACTCTGGCTGCAAAAACCGCCCTTGGCCACTTAGCCAGGGGCTTTCATTTAACCGAGAATTTTGTATCTAATTATGATGATTTTATGGATAAATAGTTTCAAACTGAAATTAAGGAGAAAAATATGAATTATGAAATAATGACAAATGTTATCTTGCTCTACAATCACGATAAAGAGATCTTGCTTTGCAAAAACAAAGAAAGAAATTTTTACTATTTACCAGGCACAAAAATAACCTTGGGAAAGTCGGTAATCGCCTCCCTGAGCCAATATTTATCCGAAAATTATGATTTAAAACTGGAAAAATTCTATTTTTTGGGGATAATGGAAAACATCTACGGCAATACCCATCAACTCAACCTCGTCTTTAAAATTGAAAATGGAGACAAACTGCAAATCAAACCAAAAGGAGAGGAGATTTTTGAGTGGGTAAACTTGCCAATTTCAAAACAGATTGATTTCCAACCGGAATACCTAAGAGATGATTTGATGCATTGGTTAAGAGGAGACAAGATGTTTTTAACAACCGAAGAAAAGCCTTTTTACAGTTAGACTTATAGCCAGCGTTTCTTTTTGAAATAAGCCAACATGCCTATTATGGCGACTACCAGCAAGCCGGTAATAAACTCGCTGGCATATTTATATTCCGCCAAAGGCAAACCGGCAACATTCATTCCGTAAAAACCGGTGATAACAGTCAAGGGCAGCATTAATACTGAGAATATTGTTAGAACTTTGATGATTTCATTCAACCGCTGAGTTAGTATAGACTCATTTGTGCGCTGGAGTGCTTCGCAGACCTCTTTGTAGCTGTCCAAGAGTTCATTGACACGCTCTATCTTGTCCACAATGTCATCATAATAAACATCGAGTTCTTCGCCAATAAATTTTGCTTTAATATTTTCCAAATCTTTCATCACTCTGACTTGAGGACCAATAATGCGACGGAAGTTGATAATATCGCGTTCTAAAAGCGTTATTTGCTCTAAAGTCTTTTTTGACTGATCTTCGTAAAGCTGATCCTCAAGCAAATCCAGTTTTTGACCAATTTTATCAATCATTGGAAAACAAGAATTGAAAACTTTATCTAAAAGCTCATACAGAAGATAGGCTGGACTCTCTGTGATAATATTGGTATTTTTGTTTTTTATCTCGGAGAGTAAATCTTCGATAGGTCTAATACCCTTTTTATGAAGAGTTATCAGATAATTGCGACCAAGAAATATATCAATCTCTTCGGACACAGTACGGTTGGACGACTTGATATGTTTTGGAAGATGAAAGACCATGAAGAGATAATCGTCGTCGTATTCATCCAATTTCGGCCGCTGAACAGTTGAGAGGCAGTCTTCAAGGGCCAAATGATGGAAGTGATGCTTTCCCGAGAGTTGATCGACATCCAATTGAGTGGTGTCTTCTATATCTGTCCAGGTAAAATTTTTTAACTTGATATCCTGCATGCACTAACCTATTAATATAAATATTACTATACTAACATATAATATATTTAGTGCTAACACAATTGCCAAAAATTTAGGCTCGAGGCAATTGCCTCGAGCCATGCACGTTCATTGCTTCCCGCCGGGATCGGAAACCTTTTCGGCTTCACGAATAAGTTTACTCTCTCTGTCGGATACTCTCTTGCTCAGGTATTTTGCGCCGACCAAACCAATTCCTACTGCTACGGCCACAAAGGAATAGCGGCATATCGTTGTTTTTCGTCTCTGATCAGCACTGCTTACCCAAACACTCGTCATCAGATCGAGATAACTGTTAACAAATAATCCCATTTTAGCAGGACCGGATGTGTCCTCTAAGCCAGCTTTCCATCGGTCCTTTTCCTTATTGTAGATAGCCGACCACTGAAGGTCATCGATAAGCCCAGACAGAATAGGAAGAGGCTTTGCCTCCCAATCGATTTCATCTTGATCAATCTTTATCCTATGACCAGAAAGATCACGGAGAATTTCATCAGTAAGACCATACTTGTTCTGACAAGCGTGGCAAATCGGATACTGGTTTCTGCATTCCATCCGTGTGCGCCTGCAAAACGGACAAAGCTCTCCTCCATATCCACCTGGATTCTCGACCACAGATGTTACCGGCGTCAGTCTTCTCGTTTTATGTCCCAATACAATACCTCCTATTGATCCTGAGCCATTTTAACAATCTAAAAACGGTTTGGCAACCATCAAAAAAATAACCCGCCCTCATCTCAATCAATGGGGCGGGTAAGTTGTCTGGAAAAACAGTATTAGTGCTTCGAGCGCTGGTTCAATATCTCTTGCCTCATCCTTTTGAATGAAGCTTGTAGGGAAGAGGGGCAATCATTGCAATAAGCGTATTTCTTGATCCTTTTGATCTCCTCTTTGCTTAGGACAATGTCGCCTCCATCATTTTTGATCTTCTCAAAAATCTTGTTGTGCAGTGATTGATAGTGACCGGCATGCCTTTGATGGCCAATACTTCCAATGAAGACTCTGAGGTCTTGGGTGAAGTGAGCTAGGGCTTCTTCCCTGCTTACCAAAACTACGCTTGCCATATCAGTATTCCCCTTTCGTATGGCACTTCTACGCTAACATAAATGAAATTTTTTGTTAAACAAAAAGGGATACGAATAAAAGACATTGTTCTACCAGAGAGTATGTACCAGAAATTCAATCAGGTATCATCATGAGGTAAAACGAAGGATCCTCCCTAATATTTCTCCACCCTCGTTGACGAGGAGTCGAAAGATAAAAAAAATTGAATATCCAATTAAAAGGACCCTCCCCGGAAACCGCTTCGCTTATTCCGGGGTTTCCTTTACAGCTCCTCATGAGAATTCAAAAATCTGCTTGTTGTGGCAGCTCTCTTCGTCCTTGTTCATCAATGTACTTACCTATTATCTCTTCGTTAAGTCCTATAGTAGAAGAGAAATATCCCACGCTCCAGATGCCGTCCCCATCCAAATACATTTCTTTAATGAACTTAAACCTCTTTTTCAAATCGACACTAGATCTTTGTTTTAGTTTTTGGACGGC
>JBBQQK010000072.1:0-5378 GCA_038216025.1 Patescibacteria group bacterium | reverse complement strand
TGTACGAGTACATGATTACCTCCAAAATTTATTGATTACAAATACATTATATCAAGTCTGAGACTAATTAATCAAGTATTTTGGAAGGAATATCAGGAGATATTTTTAGGACAAAAGTTGCGATTCAAAAAGGAACTTATTCGGGAAGGTGGGAGGGAATTGGCGACAGGGCCATTCATGGTTTCATTTGATTTATTCAGAACAAGAAGAGCAGTACATCCGTTCTCTTACATTCACCAACACAAAACTCTACCTTATCAATGGTGGGAAAACTTTCTTAGACCACTGGTCCGAGCGTTATTGGCAAAAAGAGAATATCGAGTATTCATTCGCCGAAAGTGTTTTCTCTATTCAGAATTCAAACACCTATATTAATGTCATCGACGATTATGTTCTCACCGTGAAGCTAGACGAAAGCATTACCAAAGAAATAGAGCACCTTTACGCGTCAACCAACTCGATGGATGGCATAGAGTTTTCTGAGCTATTCCGGATCTTTGGCCAAAAAGTCCGAGCGAGTATGTGGCTTGAGAACAACCCTACAAAAGCTAGTGCTTACAATAGAAAATTCAAGAACTTTTTTGGAAAAATTGATTAAGCTTCTATTCTTAAACTTTGAACCACCATTGCTCGATTCTCTAATCCCTTCTCTTCATTGAGGAACACACTGGCTAATGCTAGTGGTTTATTTTTAATAGAAGTTAAGTATGCTATTTCATATAGCTGTTTTTTTTCTTCGAATTGTTTTAGACAACATTTTCCAGTATAATGCAAGCACTGAAATGCAAACTATTGACTATCAAAAACTTGAAAGCCTACTGGACGACTATTGTTCCCTATCCGAAAAATCACTTATTCGGGATGCTTTTGAAGTTGCAGCAGAAGCCCACAAAGATCAAAAGAGAAAAAGCGGCGAACCTTATGTAGAACACCCCATGCGAACAGCTTGCTCGCTAGCGATTATGAAACTCAATCCCCCAACCATTGCCGCTTCCCTTCTCCATGATGTCGTCGAAGACACCACTGTAAGCCTGCAGGAAATAGAAAAACAATTTGGAAAAGAAATCTCTTATCTTGTCGACGGAGTTTCGAAATTGAGCAAAGTCAGGATACGCAAAGACTTTTCGATTGAAACTAATCCTGAAATCGAGCCAAATGTTTTCTATAGCTTCCCTCGACAAATCGAAAATCTTCGGAAAATGTTTATCGCTATGGCTGAAGATATTCGAGTAGTTCTTATAAAACTAGCCGATCGTCTCGATAACATGCGAACACTTGATGCAGTTGAAAAAACCAAACAGTTGAGGATTGCAAAAGAAACGCTAGAGATATACGCCCCAATCGCCCATCGCCTTGGCATAGGTGAAATCAAAGGTCAATTGGAAGATATTGCTTTTCAATACGTGTACCCGGAAGAATATCGTCACTTGAAAGAAATGGTTGGACAAGAGCTGCTCAGCAAAAAATCTTACCTCGAAAAAGTAAAAAAATACATGCAAAAAGAAATACAAAGGACTGGAGTCAGCTGCCAAATACACGGCCGTTCCAAGCATATTTATAGCCTGCACAACAAGATGAAACGTTATGATGGCCGCTTGGACCAAATTTACGATATTGTTGCTCTTCGCGTCATAGTTAAATCGGTAGAAGATTGCTATGCGGTTCTAGGAATTATACACAAACTCTGGAAGCCGTTGCCAGGCAGAATTAAGGATTACATTTCACTGCCCAAACCAAACGGCTATCAATCTCTTCACACAACAGTATTTTGCATAGATGGCCAGATAACAGAGTTTCAGATACGTACGGAAAAAATGCACGATCAAGCTGAATATGGTATTGCAGCTCATTGGCATTATAAAGATGAACATACGAACTCAAAATCCACCAACTTGCCCACGGCAAAAGAGTTGAATTGGGTAAGGCAACTTGCTGATTGGCAAAAAAAGTTTGTTAATCCTGAAGAGCTAGCTGATCAATTAAAGCTGGATTTCTTTCAAGACAGAATATTTGTTTTTACTCCTAAAGGAGATGTTCACGACTTGCCCGTTGGAGCAACTGCTGTGGATTTTGCCTTTGCGGTGCATACTGATATTGGAACAAAATGCATAGGAGCAAAAGCTAATGGAAAAATTATTCCGCTTAGCCAACCTTTGCACAGCAGAGATATAGTCGAGATCCTAACTAGCAAAAAATCGCTGCCCAAGTCAGACTGGCTCAAATTCGTCAAAACATCCCATGCGAAAGATGTCATAAGGCAACGAACCAAATCAAAGGATAAATAAATTGTTCTACTGACCTCTGGCACTAATGATCTTACAGAAGGAAACAAGTCGGGCAAACCTCAACACATTGCGAGCGTAGCACTAAATGACAATAACCAGTCCACTATACAAAGCGTCGCTTTTGCTTCAAATTTAGCAACTGTAGTTTATACTGACGATAGTGTTTCTCCGTCTGTAAGCAAAACTGTTAGCTATAAGTTAACAGCCGATAACAAACTTATACTTCAATAGTCTTTAATCGTTAAATTAACAAATTTAGTAAATAATAAAAACACCAATTTCTTGGTGTTTTTATTATGGTTCCGAGACTAGGATTGTTCAGCTAGCTGACCATTTCCAGTTCCAGCATCATCCTTCATCAATCTCAGATTTTTTACCTTTTGCTAGCTTCTTGAGTAACGAAAAATCTTGACTGATTAAAGCTTGTTTCTTTTTCCTACTCCAGCCTTTCAGTTGCTTTTCCCGCTTCATTGCTTCTGTTCTGGATATAAATTTTTCGGTGTAAACCAACTTAAAATTTGTATGGCTATCTTTTAGGAATTTTGCTCCGTGAGCATGAAATTTATGCTCAAATTCTCTTCTCTCCAAGTTATCTGTTTGACCGATATAAAGATCGTTATTTCCTGTTTTGATAATATACACAAAAAAAGCGCCATTATCATCAACGGGCGCATTAGTTTTAAGATTTAATTCAGCCATGTAATCCTTCGATTTGTTGCCACTCACTCAGGACATTCGACTCATTTCATTCTTCTGGCTGGAAGCCATGAGCGAACGAAGTGAGTCGAATGGTTCCGAGACTAGGATTCGAACCCAGGTAAGCAGATCCAGAATCTGCTGTCCTACCACTAGACGATCTCGGAATAATCAATTTTTAACATATCTGAAAGTTTTTCCCGACTAATGCTCAGAAATTCTTCGCTTGAGATCAGCACTCACACCAACATAAATCTTTACATGGTTACATAATGCATATACGTGCCACATATCTCCCTCCAAAAGAAGATAACTCTATGTCTCCGCCTCTTCGGCGGACCAGCCGAAGAGGCTGGCTACCACTAGACGATCTCGGAATACTGCAATAACTATAACAATTTTGAAGCTAAATAACAAGAAATTTGGGGCTCGGCCGGACGAACCAGCCGAGCCTATATAGAGGAGAAACGATATTCGCTGAAGATCAAACAGCGAATACGCAATTCGATTGTACCATTATTGAAGATTCTTTGCAATTTTTTGACAAAAAAGAGGACCCCTGGCAATATTCTGCCAAGGGCCAATTTTCCACACACGTTAGAGGGGAAATAAAGATACAATAAGTATCTCTCAGTACAATTTATATCATTATTCGATCTTTATTTCAATAAGCAAAAAGGCTGCCCATTCATGGTACAGCCTTTAAGGTCTAGAACGCTGCTCTAAGCAGTTTTTCGTTCCTGATTCTGATCTGTTTCCCTCCCGCCTTTAACTTTTCTTAGACGGGGCTTGAACTCCTCGCCTGCGATTGCGCAATGTATCCGGCGAAATATATTATGCCCTCTCAATCTCTTCCTTGCCACGAAGAGGACATACCCCACCAAGATCATCCCCATATTCGCCAGGAATGGCTTAGCAGCCGCAAAATTAGCGGAAAATGCCACCAACTGTGGCTGAAGGATAGGCGCCCACACATGAGCGCTAAGAAAGCCTATTACTGCGCTAGTTTCCATCTGACTCTTCTCCTCTGCAAGTTCTGCCTTGCATTTCTTTTTCTGTGATTTGATCTTGGCACTGTATGCTGCCTTTGCGATATTTTTATTAGCCGCTACTCCAGCGCTTACCGCTTTATGCTTGCTTGCCACTGATTTCTCAATAGGCACACCATTCCTGACGCACCAGCGGGCAAAAAGCTCGCTATAGGCCGCATCAGCGAAGGGTCTCATCCCGAGATTTTCCCCTCTACTCATCCAGTAATTGTAAGCAGCACCCTTTGCTTCATAGACTTTCCAGAAGCTTATGTTGTGCTGTTTCACATAATACGGGACTTGGCGCTTGGAAATCCGCACACCATTTTCTCGAGCATGGAGGATAATGCCTATTACGGCGCATCCGCCTCCACCATTATGACCAATAGGGAAATAAGAACTGTCCCCTGTCCGCTCGATATGACCCGCGATTTCCTTTGCCCCCTGATTAATATTCCAGAGACCATTGAATCGCATATCCCTAGGAATCCATTCCCTTAGATATTTGAGGTCTCCAGTCTCTGCCCATTGTTTGGCTAGACGGATTCGAACCGGATCATCTCTCTGCCAAGAAGGCAGTCTATTAGCGTCGAACTGACACATTCCAACGTGTGCCTTTTCCGACCCTTCCGCTTCAAAGAAGTTGTCTACCTCTTCAGGATTGGCCTTGCTTTCAGCAAGAATTAAACCAAATTCCATCCAAGGGCTGATACCTCTTCTTTCACAGGCATTTTCTGTAGACCCCTTCCAACGGGCCATCCGCCTCATGACCGGATTCAAAAGTTTGGGGCGTGCTTCATAGTAGTGTACCCTTTTCCATATCTCCTGCTTGCAACTCTTGGGCATATTCTTGCTCATCGACTGCAACCAAGGAGATTGAAATCCTTCGCTAGCCTCTCCTATATTGGTTATAGCTAGCAGCGCTACTGTGAGCGCAAAAATTTTAACGTTCAAGTCTCTTCACCTTTCGATGTTTATTTGGGCGAAAGGTTGGCCTTCTATGAGGCCATTGTCTTAAGAACAACAAAAACACGAGCTAAAGCCCGTGCTGATCATATAGATCAATTGGCTTCGGCAGCTGGCAATCCCGCATAGTTTCGCTAAAATGCGAAAGGAAGTGGGACCCTATAGCTTTGCGTCCCCCGATTACTCGAGGTTTGCCTTTGTCGTTCACATTTGACAATATGCATATATATTAGCACAATTTAACTACTTTGTCAAGGAAAAGTGTCATCATTCAGCTAAAATGTTCTCATAACTATTCAGCTAAATGTTCGTTTGGTATGATACGGAGTTCCCGGAAAGAACATCTGTGAAAGGAAAAATATGAACATTGAAAAACAAGCCGACTTGCAGTATTTCGCTCATT
>JBBQQK010000071.1:0-5543 GCA_038216025.1 Patescibacteria group bacterium | reverse complement strand
GGCTACTTTGTATCTACTGTTGGCATCAATGAACAAGTCATTAAACAATACATTGATCAGCAAGGAAAGCAGGATGCTGGACAAGCGAAGCTTGCACTGGGCTGATACCCCGGGCGTAAGCCCGTGGGTGATTCATTTATTCTAAACTAATAAAATTAAATTGCATGAATAAAGCCAAAATATTAATTCCTTCATTCTTACTAACTTATCTGCTAATAGGTTCATTGTTTTTAATACCAAAAAAGAATGCTGATGAGCCGCCCATACCGACTATACCCACTTTGGTTGGCTGGAGCTCCGAAGAAGGGTGGACTGATGAGAGTTATTACCTTTATGGAATGCTTTATAATCCCCCTTTAAACGAAGCAATAAATCGAAATGTAGGAAAGAAAATTTGTTCTATAGAGACAAGCCTAACTTTCCCCAAAGATTTATTGGAAGTACAAACTGTTAACTTTGAACAGAACGACGCCAACAATTTCTCAAACTCTACTGGGATTATTAATTATAAAGTAGCTCTCGAACCATGCACTACTATTGTGTATATAGACCTTTTTGAAATAGAATTTAAGGCCAAGCAGCTTGGTGAAGGCACAATGCGGTTTACGAAATCGGTAGTTACGGGTGAAGAAGACGGCCAGACAGTGATACAAAGCGGGATCTATCAAGATATGCAGGTGAGAATAGTGCCGATACCAGAAGATCCGGAACCATACGTTGGAGAGCCCGATAATCCGTTTGGCGACATTCCCCAAGATATCCCACAACCGGAAGTAAAACCAGTGGCCAGAATCACACCGTCACCCCCCAAACCTAAAACAACCCCTGCTCCAAGCCAAGACGGAGCTACCGCCCCGCAAGAAGACACTTCAATTAAAGCCCCTACTGTTTCAAACTTAATTTTTGGACCAAATGCTTCGCTAGACAAAACCAACGGCAAAAGTAATGGAGCAATATTTTCAGGCACATCCGAACCAAATGCCAATATAAAACTTTTAATAAATAGCAATACCACAATCTTAGATTCGGTTAACGCGGACACTAGCGGTAATTGGACGTACACTTTGACGGGGTGGCTTGAAGATGGGCTTCACAAAATTACTGCATGGTCAGAGAAGAATGACAAAAAAAGTCCGCAGTACTCAAGTCCCTTCGTAATTTCCAGCTACGACAAAGACCAAATTGCTTTAGGTGACACATATCCCGATATAAAACCGGAGCAAGCACAAGCTGCTGTCAAGAAAGTCGATAAAGGCAACAAGACAAGCATCCTAAAGAATAGATATTTCTTAATATATATCGCTATTGGCATTATTTTAGCCGTTTTCTTGATCATCTTTTTCAAGAAACGAAAGAAGCAAGAAATTCAGATCAATTCAAATGAAAATATTTCCACGTTCAGTAATCCCGATCTTCTTCCTGAGATGAAACCAATTGTTACTCAACCGCAGGTAAACTCAGCAGAAAATCAAACGATCTCGGCAGAAGTGACACCAAATACAATTTCCATGACTCCTTCCTCGGATAGCAATCAATCAATAGAGCCTACCGATCAAAACAGTAATATTCCTAGCTAATACTCTATTCAACATAAAAAGAAAAGCGGGCGCCAGTTATGGCGTCCGCTTTAGTGTTATCGCTAGGCAACCTCTTAGTTGCCTAGCGCAGAATTCTTATCCCGTTTTTACCGACTCTTTCAACGGTCGGTCGTGGGGTCGTTGTACGTTGGGCTACAGGCGAGAGATCTTCTCTCTCGTACACACCCTTTAGCCTTTGTTTTTGCTCATATACCTGCCAGGCAAACAGCAGGCGTCGTACGGCTTCGTCAATTTTCTGACCGTAGAGCCGATCCAGAAGCTGGAAGGCTTCAAAATTAGGGTCTCTAGCGAATCCAGATGACCTACCGGTAGTCTTACTACTAGACGAAGATTTTCCTCTTCTGGCATAGTAGTAATCGCTCCTTGACCGGTGAACGTTGTCAGCGCTTGTCTGAACTTCAGACGATTTACTGGCGGTGCCGGTCATGGCAAAGAGCTTTTTAATCTTTGCCGGCTTACCCTTCTGAGCTTTTTCCTTGAGCTCAGAGACGGACGCCATGATCGTCACATAGGCGCCTACACCGGTAGTAGCCGTTGAGTCATAATTATCATGGCTCGTGCCGGAAGAATAATCCCTTCTGTAATCGCCATAGTTTCTCTCTTCAGAGTCTTCACTGGTCGAATACATCGAGGATTCACCGACAGCAGACTCCGCCCTGAAGTTCAGGATAAGGTCGCCACATTCGGCCTCTCCTTCTTCCATCACGTTCAGGTTGACCGGGCCATACTCTACAAGAGCATTAGTAGCTCTCTCTGACAACCAGATACCAAAGGCATTTTGATCGATGTCATGCGACGAATAGTCGAACGAGGAGCCAAAACTCCTAACGTCGATATTCATATACAGGTCTGCCTCCTTGCAGAGGCGAGTGAACTGCGGTGCAGGCACCACAGGATTGAAGTTCTGAATGTCCCGTGCGCGCAGAATGCCTGCGCCAGGATTATCAGAACTAGAGTCGTAAGTTGTTCCGGCGGCTCCGGCCAGCTCAGAATCAATGGCGAGTACAGGCACGATTGCCTGTAAAAGCACAGCGATTGCCAAGATTAAGCTCATCTTTTTCATGATATTTCCTCCATATCGGCCTTCGGCCGAGTATTTGTCATTCTGAACGTAAAGAAGAAAATATTCTTCACTTCGTTCAGAATGACAACAGGAGGAACAATTAAAAAACTAAGCATAACCTATTGATCACACTTATATTATAGCACAAATAAAGTAAAAAGTCAATGGCAAAAACCCGAATCCGAAAACCTCTCGACCTGTCATCCTGAACTTGTTTCAGGATCCCAAGTTATATAGGAGATGCTGAAATAAATTCAGCATGACAGAAATTAAGAAAGGCTCGACAAATATTGTGGTACTAGTTTTAGTATTATGCGCTTCTGCTCTGTCGTCCCGACCACATTCGACGAGCTCAGTGTAAACTCCGTGGAGGGATCTTCTAAATAGATATAACAAAGAAGCTTACGGCAAAATCAGTCTAAGATTCCTCCACCATTGAACAAAGTCAATGAGTCGGAATGACAATTAAGCAAATTGCCATTTCTGTTGTATGTTTAATTGAGGTCAAAATACCATATTGCTTAGGATATAGCCTACCATTCAAAGAAAACCGTTCACCTTATCGTCATTGCGAGTGTATCACGAAGCAATCTATCAATATAATAGATTGCCGCGCCTTGGTAGCCACACCAATGGCCACTACTTTGGCTCTAGCTGTAGTTATAGATCCTTAACTTCTTAACTATATCTCTCTTCGCTTTTTCGTTAACAAAATCAATCAACTCGTCTTCTCTCATCTGCAGCTCAGAAGCGGCAGCGCAAGAAGTACAAGAAACCTTTAAAATGCCCCCAGTAAATGAGACAGGATTAAAACGAATCTTTGTCCACTTGCTTGCATAAAAGCAAATTTGGGCGCTTGTAGCGGCTCCCACAAGCCCTCTCTTTGCTAGGGCCGGTATCAAAATTTTATCTATCTTATCCAAGAAAACCTTTTTTCTAATACAACTTCTATCTAATACTTATTTTAATTCTACCACCTTGGATGACGCTATTAAATCACTAGAGAGATGATCTATCTCAGTGGTCGTAATCAGGGCTTGGTACTTGTCGATGAGCATCCCGAGATGCGAACGCCGGCTTGGATCAAACTCAGAAAAAACATCATCCAGAAGCAAGATGGGCGAATACTTTGCCTTCTTGAAAATGCTTTTTTTGTTAGACTCTTCAATAAATTTAAGCTCACCAACTTTTAAGGCTAACGTCACGCTTCTTATCTCGCCCCTCGAGGCAAAATTGGCGGCATTTTTACCGTTTAATAAAAACTCAAGGTCATCTCTGTGCGGTCCATAAAGCGAGTTGCCGGCAGAGATCTCCCTTCTTTTATTGACTTCAATCTTCTGAAGCAGATCTCCTTCCGAACTTTTCAAATATTCAATTGATAAAGCAGCTTCTCCTCCGCAGATATCCTGATAAAGTCCGGATAAATATTGATTGATATATTTTATTGCCTCTTCTCTTTTTCTTTCCAAAATATTGGCGTATCTAACAAATTCGCTATTCCAGAAATCTAACTCCGGCGCAGACGCCTGCCCTGTTGCTATTCTTTCCAAAAGATTATTTCTTTGCTTCCTCACCTTATTAAAAGCGATCAGCGCTTCATAATAATCTTTGTCTTCCTGGCTTATCATGGAATCCAAGAAGCGTCTCCTTTCTCCCGGAGTGCCTGTCACGACAGCCATGGTTTCAGGAGAAAATATTACCGATGGCAATATGCCAATAAACTCTGATGATTTTCTTGCCGAACCTTTTTCTTTTACTTTTACAGATAGGCGTGGCGATCTTTGCATAAAAAATTCCAACGAATCACCTTCTATGCGGCTATATTCTTGCCCTTCGGCGATCAAGTTTCGCCTGTCATCTTCACGAAAAGAACGGCAAAAGGAAAGCATTCCAACAGCTTCAAGAATATTGCTTTTTCCAACTCCATTCGGGCCTATTATAATAGTGATTCGTTCAAGATCCAACTCAAACTTAGAATGGTTGCGAAAGTTGGTCAATTTAATATTTTTTAACATAGCAATAATGACTGTTTATACAAGTTGGCGTTCAGCTAAATGCGGCCTAGCTAGCTTAATTGTCCACCTTTAGCGGCATGACAATATAGATAAATCCTTCGTCTTTTATCGATCTGATCAAACCGGCCGAAGAATCGTCGTTTAGTTCAATCTCAATAGAGTCGCCGCTCGTGACTCCAAGAACATCAATTATATATCGTACGTTGAAGGCGATTTCCAAATGTTCTCCGGAAATTTCTGCATTGATATTGGATATTGAGTTGCCAATTTGAGACTCAGCTGTTTTAATTATCAACTTGTTGTTTTCTTTGTCGGTAATAAATTTTATATTATTGGCCGTATCTTTGGCGAAAAGAGCAGCCATTTTCAAAGCTGAAGCTAGCTCCTTATGATCAACTTTAATCTTCAGTCCGGAACTTACCGGTATTATCTGGGAGTAGTTAGGAAAAGCACCTTCGATCAAACGTGATATTACTGTAGTATCGCCGATTTTAAAGGCTATCTGATTTTCTGATCCTGAGATAGAAATGCTTTCACTTTCAGTTCCAGACAACAATCTTAATACCTCATTCATAGTACGAGAAGGGACAATAAACTTATTATCTGAAACTTCTTCATCAAGAGGAACTTTTATTTCAGACAAACGATAAGAATCCGTGGCCGCTATTGTTGCAAGCTTTTCATTGAATTGAAAATAAATCCCTGCCAATACCGGTCTAGTCTCATCATTGGCTGGAGAAATTGATACTTTCTTTAGCGCGCCGATGAGAGATTCCTTCTTTATATTACAAGACCACTCTTTAGCTAAGGTTGGAATAGTCGGAAACTCCTCAGCAGCTATACCGCTAATCTTGGCTGTATAGCGTT
>JBBQQK010000070.1:0-5951 GCA_038216025.1 Patescibacteria group bacterium | reverse complement strand
AACAGAAGAAAAAATAGTAGTGTATGAGAGTAATTTTGGGCAGAATAATATTGAGTCCATTATTATAAATTTTAGGGCCCATAGTTCAGTTGGCTAGAACGCTTCGCTGGCAGCGAAGAGGTCAGCGGTTCAAATCCGCTTGGGTCCACCAAAGCATAATCATTTGTACAAAAAAGCTCTTTTATATGGAATGGGAGCGATAATTTCGGAGTTCCGAATCCCTCTTTTACAGAGTAGCTCGGATTCTCAGTGAAAATCATGTTGTGAAGCATGATTTTTGTGTTTCTATCAGAGTTTTTCCATGTTTCTGCAGGTGTTCCGAGTAATTTTGAAGTCAGTTTTAAAGCCTCGCTAAGGTCGGGTGCTTTTTTGTCTTCGGGAATATTTTCAAGTTATTTTATCTGCATATCTAGCCCTTCTATTTTGGCTTCATAACGGGCCCTAATGCTGTCTGATTTAGTTTTTGGTATCAGATTGACATATTCATTTGCCATTTGTTCTAACTCCTTTCTTTCTGCTTCTCTTATTGATTTACTTGAAACGACATCTTTAATTTTCTGTTCCCAAATTCGAGTCGCAATCGTCATACCCATTTCTAGTACTTCATCGCCGACTGCGATACTTTCCAGGAGTTTTATATAATCGTTCTCTAATTTATCAGATAGAATATTTTTTGGATTTGCGCTGCACTCTTTGTTATTACAAGTATAATGGCCGTAATATTTCGTTTTGCCTTTATTGACGCTGCCGGTCATTTTCTTACCGCAAATTGAACAGTTAATAACTCTTCGTAGTGGAAATTCAAGATTATCAGTTTCTCTGGCTTTGCGCTCAGGGCGTTTTAGTTTTTGTTGGATTTTATTATACGCATCCTCGGTAATAATTGCTTTATGGTGTCCGCGTCTGCGAGGTATTTTCCATTGAGGATATTCAATCAACCCGGCATATACCGGCTGAGTGAGAATATCTTTTATATAATCGAGTGTCAGTTTTTTTCTGCCGAGTAATCCTTTAAGATTTTTTGATTCTAAAAAATGGAGAAGGTCGACTTGTTCCAGCAGTCGGTTCTCGGCAAAAGCCATCATTCCTTCGCTTAAGACATTGGTGATATGCCTGATAGGCACTAAGAGCTTCCCATGTTCTTTGTCTTTTTGATATTCATATCCTGATGGCGGGCAAAAGCACCAGTATCCTCGTTCCAGTCTGGCTTTCATTTTTTGGCAAACTTGCCTTCTGTTTTGTTTGCGCTCAAGTTGATTTTGAGCGGCAAATATTGTCTCAACAAATTCGCCTTCAGCACTATCGTCAAAGTTATAATTCAGGCAGCAGAGTTTTGCTTCCCTGCATTTTAGTTCGGTTTTGAGTTTAATATGTACTTCTACATCTCTGGCAAACCTTTTTAGGTCGTCGAAAATAACAAAGTATTTGTTTTGCCAATGCTTGTCTAAATATGTAACAAGAGATTTCATTGCAGGACGGTCGAATAGTCCCCCCGAGATTCCTTCATCTCGAAAAACATTTTCAACTTCTAAGCCCAAGGACGCTGCATATTCCCTGCATCTGTGTTCTTGGCTGTCTAAACCATTCCCTTCTTTAACTTGTTTTTCTGAAGAGACTCGGCAATAGATCACTGCTTTTGTGTATTCTCTTTCCATATTCCCCTCATTTGAAGTTATCTAGGTATGCGTCAATCGACTTATCGACGATACCAATTAGGGTATTTCTTATCTCAAATATTTGTTGATCGCTTAATGAGAACTTGCCGACGTATTGCTTGCATTCCTTAATAGAAATAAGCTCACTTAAGGCCTGTTCTTTTAGATTAATTGTTTGATTTTTGAGTTCCATACCCCTCCTATTACTATCCCTACATTGATAGTGTATATCCCTATCGGGATACTGTCAAGGGGGTACTTTTTCACAGGATTGAACCTGTAATTTTATAGCTATTGAGCGGGATCTCCACTTAAAAATACCCTCGGATTAACCGGTATCCCAAAAACATTTATTTGAAAGTGTAGATGCGGGCCGGTTGAGTTGCCGGTGTCACCTCTGGTTCCGACCACAGTGCCGATTTCGACTTCATTTCCTGCTTGTACGCTTATACTGTCCAGATGGGCGTAAATTGATGTTACATGGTGGCCGTGGTCAATGACTACATGTTTTCCAAATCCTCCTTTTTCGCCTGCATAAGTTACTGTGCCTTTCATAAAAGCGCCGATAGGGTCACCGACTGTTCCGTTTGCTATATCTATGCCTGTATGAAAAAGTTGATATGGCGATCTTTCGGCGTATTCCAAAGTCACAGTGCCATTTACCGGCCACATCGCCGAAATAGCAAGTCGGTCAATGATCTCGCCCGTTTTTGGATCGTGGATATTGACTTCGGATGTTTGAATATTATTTGAGACCAATGCGCCAGACACAATATTCAGGCCCATTTGGGTTAGCATCACAACAGCTATAACAGGCAAAAGGCATACTCCTGCAACAGTAAAAAATATGAGTTTTAGCTCGCTTTTCATTGAGAAAGCCAGCGCTAAATATTTTATCGCAAGAGCATTCATTATTTACCTTTGTAAACCTCTGATGGATCCGTTGTGATCAGCGGATGCTCATTTTCTGAGGCGGTAATTTTTACAGCCACATGGTGTTGATCGGCGATAATCAAGGCTTCTCCTCGATCACAGGTAAGTAGGAATTTCTGCTCATATTCACTTAATCTGAACTCGGAGGCGACTTTTTTAATAGTGGTCGTATCTTGCCTCATCAATATCCTAAGAGCACTTTGAGAAGCGATAGCTTGGCCATAAGTATTTTGTAAAAAATCATTGGCTTGCTGGGATATAATACTGACGCCGAGATAATATTTGCGAGCTCGTCTGACAAGACCGGCGATAAATCGAGCGCTTTGCTCATGCTCCAAAAGCAGCCAGGCCTCATCGATTACCAGAAGTCGTTTTTGTATTGAAGATTTTACTTGATTTTGGACAAATTGAGCGATTACCAAATGCATCAATTGGCGTAAAGATTCGGGAAGGTCTTTGGTATCAAAGACGACTAGGCGATTGTCTAGCTCCAAGTTGGTCTGTGAATTGAAAACTTCTGAAAGCGAGCCGGTAGTATATTTCTCAAGTCGGCGGCAAAGCTTGGTTTGCTTCAATGATTTTAGTGTCATATATAGATCATACAAAAGCGGATAAGTTTTGATTTCCCGCTTGCGCGTCTTTTTCGGATCTAATCCGCACTTTTTATATGTTTTAATAATCGCCTGATCGACAACCGATTTTTCTTCAGCTGATAATCCTTCGGCCATCAAAGAAATAATTTCTGTTAATGATTGCACATGATCGGAAAAACTGTCCGGCTCGGTAAATGAATTCACCGAAAGATCAAAAGGATTGATTTTCTCTTTAGAATGCACAGATAACTTTATATATGTGCCTTTGACTGATTCTGCCAGACGGCGATATTCGCGTTCCGGATCGATTACTAAAACTTTTGTGCCTTGCATCAGATGGCGCAATATTTCAACTTTGGCGGTATAGCTCTTGCCAGCGCCCGATTGGGCAAATAATATGCTATTGGCGTTCGGCAAGGCAAAGCGATCGACTATTACCAGCGAGCTGTTTGAGCGATTGATTCCATATAATATGCCTGATTCCTGGACGAATTCAGATGAGATAAACGGAAATGTCATGGCCGCTGATGAGCTGTCTAAATTGCGCTTTTGTGCCAGCTGGTTATCTCCTCTTGGCAATACCGATTGAAGTCCCTCGATCTGCTGGTACAGGGCGTTTTTAGTATAAAATAACCTGGTTGCCAAGACGGTTTCTAGGAGTTTGGTTACTTTGTCCAGCTCGATCAAACTTTTGGCAGAGAGTGTAACATATAGTGAAACTTGGAATAGGTTTTCTTGTCCGCGCTGGATTTTATCTCGCAGTTCGATGGCTGATTCAAGCGGATCGAGAAGTTCTGATCCGATGATTTTTCCATCTCGCTCCATCGCTCTTTTGGTGGAAATCAATTCAGTAATTTTACGATTCAATTTTGGCAACGCGAAAGTGGCATCGACAGGCTCGATGTGGTAGGAAATATCAACATTATGGTTGAAATTGATCAGGTGGTTGAGCCATCCACTTGAAGCAGTATACGGGTAGCCTGAAACAAATAAGGTTCTCACATAACGACCGTCGATGAGTAGGTGATCTTGTTTTTCTTCAAGTCCTGAATAGGTGATAAAATCCAACTGATCTTGTTCGCCGATATGAAAATTAAAGACTTGCTGTTTTTCTTTTTTGGCTTTTTTGGGATTGTCGGCTTTTGTTTTAGAAAAAATTGTTTTCATTTGTTTGCCTTACTATTTCTTGCGCTAATGGTTGCATTTTTGATTGTTCGGGCCGATAAAAACTATAAAATAGATCGAGGACTTCTAGTCCGGTCAACTGTCTGGCACTCATTCCGATCTTTTCAAGTCCTTTGATAATAATTTCCTGCTCCAGCATCAATTGTTCTTTGGCCAAGTAAAATTCATTTACAGACTTATTGTCATAAGGAATTACGATATAAAATTTTCTGGATAATATTTTATTGCCTGATATTAACTTTCGGATAAATTTTCCATAATCTTCCAGCTGCTCTTTGTAAACAATCTGGGTTTCGCCAGAGCGCGAAGATTGAATATTTTCCAAATAGCGTTCAATGTCCAGTTCTCGCACGCGGATCAAGATCTGCAGAGGCACTGTTAATGAATTCAAAAATGATTGGAATATTTCAATAAGTATGTCCTGCTCTTCATCGCTTTGCAGTTCAAAATTCAGAGAGGTAGTAGACAAAATAGATCGGTAGGAATTGTCCGACAGAACTAAAATGTTATCCCTGACTTCTTTTATTCCGATTTGCGTGCGGGCAGAGCCTTTAATCTTCGGCTGAGACGACAGAAACATCGATGCCTCCTTTCTTTCTTAATCCAAATCGAAATGTGAGGGAAGGGTTATCAAACAGTTTGTCGATCTTGGATTGGTCATAAATAGATAGATTGTTGAGAATGGCTTTTTTCAACGGTTCTTTGGTGTTTTCGGTAATTGTTTTTTCTTCGACAATATTTACATTGGTCGATACTCTACCGCAAGAATCATTTTTTGTAAAAATGTATATTCGCGGCCTGAGTTTGAAACGCATTAGAATTACTAACCATTCAATCAGGATTTTTCCTCGAAATCGAATCGCCATTATCCCAAATATCGCAAATTGTATACCGATCAATATTAATTTGAATACATTAAAATGCGATCTTGGCGGAAGTAAAACATATAGGGCTGTACCGGTAATCAATGGAATGACCATCATAATAATTTGGGTAAATGTAAGATTTCCGGCAATGCGGTCTTCAACGGTGGTGATTTGGGCTGGTACTACGGTTGTTTTCATTTTGCCCTCGCTGATGGTCTTGCGGCTTGACGGCTAGCTGTACTTGCAACAGCCGCCCCGCCAGATGCCGGGCTTAATACATTGAGAAGTTGCGCGCCAAATTTTTTAAACGTGCCGGAAGCTTGCGAAGTCAGAGCCAGTTGGACGGTGAAAGCACTGCTTTTTAGAAGAATTGAAAATAAGGCAATGCCGATCAAGATTGAGATAAACGGATTGGCGCCGTCTTGGCCGGGAATTGTCAGGAATGCTGAAGCGAGTTGGATAATGACGACATGGATAAATAAAGTGTAGATGATTACGAGGTATGATTTGATGGCGCTTTCAGCAAAATCAGTCATTTTCGGTATCAGCCAGAGCAAGCAGACCAAAGGTGATATCACTGCGCCGAAAGCCAAAATCATCAATCGGCTGATATAAAATAGAAGCAATACTACTGCTAAAATTATGAATATTACCATAAAAATCAGGGTAATCAGGGCAGTGGATTCGCTTAGAAGTGCTGCCGGATCAAAAGCGTTCAT
>JBBQQK010000069.1:0-6170 GCA_038216025.1 Patescibacteria group bacterium | reverse complement strand
ATCAAAGCACTGATATTACTGCATTATGAAAAATACTTGCCGATTACAGGTTCAATAAATGTTTAAGGTTAATACTCCGCCCTATCCTCTAAAATGCGGCAAACGAAACGTCCCCTTGCCTTTTTTTAGCCCTTTTTCTTTTGTTCATATAAAAATGCTTCTACCCTAAAATTCCTACAATAAAAGTTATTCTCTCTTGTTGTGATGATCTGATTTATTGCAATTCTTCCTGCCCTAATATTACCACAACTCTGCATTTTTGCTATTTGTCTTTTCATAAATATGTTGATATTATTCATGCGTGTCCTGTTTTTCGGACATCGTTTAGTCAAATCAATGGATATGCTTTAACTGGCTGTTTACCAAGTATATATCTTACTTATCCCCTCACATCTTTCTAAGCCTCAGTTCAGGCAAAATAACCTGATACTCCTTTTCATTTTTTACAGCCTTAGAATCCTTCCACTTATTCTCCATGACATTTTCCCCAATACTCTTCCTTTCATTTTTCTCAGTATCCTTCCCGTAATCCATCCCTGCGTTCTCTCTGACATTCTCTCCACTAATTTTTACATTATTCTCCCCAGCACGCTTCCCCGCATTCTCTCCATTACCATTCCCAGTATTCCCCCCGTTCCCTTTCCCTGCGCTCTCCCAATTACCCTTCATTACTTCCGTATCTTTCTTCCAGTAGACAATAAATCCAACAGTTGCCGTATCAATCACAAACCCTTTGGCTTCAAGTGCCTTTAGCCTTTCAACGAAGTTCTTGGAAAACCTCAGAATACTTTTACCATTGTTGTCAAAACATTCTCCGTTTGAATAATTTAATGCATCTCCGCTTTGCATTCTCATAACAAGTTCCTGGCGTTGAATGAAATAGTCCAGAAAAACATCTCCCATTCCGGTCTGGATGATTGCTTCATTTGAGGGAGGGAAATTTAAATTATTTTCAATCCGGAAAAGATTGGTCACCGAGATATTATCAAGGAAGTCTGTACATAGATGTATGCCGAGGTAATTTTTTGCACGAGTATAAGCAACATATAGTTGTCTAATCTTTTCAGGAGAAGAAGGACTGAAATTTTCAAGCATAACAAAGACGTTATCAAACTCCTTGCCTTTGGCTTTATGCATAGTCGAGACCAGTACGCTGCCCTTTGATCCCGAATAAAAATCTTCGAAATTCGATTCTTTTATAAACATCTCCCAATCCAAAATGTACTTCTGACTACGATTCACCGATTCAAAATCTTTTATAATCTTAAGGCAGTTTTCGAGCCATACGCTCCTATGATATTTTGTTTCAAGCTCATGTTTTGCAGTTTCCCAAACATCCTTATCAACTACGGTGACGCCTTCCTGCAAGGAAATAAGAGTCTTAAAATATCTCAGTTCCGCTAAGTCATGCAAGCGAAATCCATCAGTAGATTGAATTAATTTATTCGGTATACCTCTGTCACGGAGCAAACTTGAAACCAATAACGCCTGATCATTTGTATTTGTCAGAACACAGTATGTACCGGGAAGCTCTGATTTTAATATGGCATCACCAAACGGATAAATTAAGTTCTTGCCCTTGTATTTTACTATATCTATACGCCCGTCTTCCAGCGTATAAGATTTGATTGGTTCCTGCTTCAATCTGTTAGGCATTCGCAGTGCAAACTGGTTGGTAAACTCAACTAAATTGTTTTTACTGCGGTAATTTGTTATAAGCTCATATTTTTCAGCCTGCTTTTCATGTATAAACTTCTGCATATATTTCGAATCGGAACCACGGAATTCAAAGATATTCTGGTCGTCATCCCCGACCATTATTACACGCATTTCTTCGTTTTTTTCAATCAAAACATTGATCAGCTCATATGCTCCCGTATCCAGATCCTGCGCTTCGTCTATGACAAGAACCGCCTTTGCGATACGGCCAGGCTCCACATCACCGCTCCGGATTTTTTCTACAGTCTGTGCAATAATCTGCTCGGTCTTCTCAATATTGCCAACTCTTCCCAGCAGATCGAAACAATAGGAGTGGAAAGTTTTAATTTCAATAAACTTGGCTGCATTACCAATAAGTTTATATAGTCTTTGCTTAAATTCAGTAGCGGCCGCACGGGTAAAAGTAAGCATTAAAAGATGTTCATGCCTAACATCCTCCATCATAATTAAAGATGCCAGCTTGTGAACAAGAATTCTGGTCTTGCCACTGCCGGGGCCGGCGAGCACCGTGATGTATTGGTGAATTTTGTCTTTAATTATTTTTAGTTGCGTAGGTGATAGTTCCCCAAAAAGCTGTCTAAATTTTTGTGGTGTGATATTACGGGTAATCTCTTCTCTACGGTCTGCCTTAAAGTATTTTAGTAGAAAAGTATCGTAGTTCATAGTGAAATAATCATCGACAAACGCAAGAGCTGACTTGTAATCTTCAGTCATTTTGCGCGCGTATTCACCCACAATATGAATCTGCTGCATTTTTCCCAGATAAAACTGCTCAAGCATCTTGTAATCATCTTTCTTGTATAAGCTCCTTGACTTTTCCTCAACTTTTGTTATTGTCATAGGATTGTAAATAACAATGAACCCGCCTTCGATCTTTATAGCCTCAATCCGTGACAGGTAAAAAAGTGCATCCTCTACATCCGGTATTGTGATATTGTTTTTGTAAAGAATGTTTTGCTCATCATATGCTTTTTTTATGTCGTGGACTGAAAAATTCACGAGTGCTTCTTCTTTGCCTTTGTTGATCTCTATTTGTCCAGCAAGTTCAAAAAAACGCTCCACAATAAAGCGGGCTAGTTCCTGTGGTATCTCGATTTTTGCTTTTATATTATCAGTTGGTTCCTTGGAAATAGTGGATATATGGTTCCTGTCACTGTCCAAATATACAAAATCGGCCAAATGTTTGATTTTCCAAAAACGCATGACTGTCATAATTCTTTTGGTAGTTACCCTAGTACATCCACTTTCTCCAGCTTTTTCATTCAGCTCTTTGATATTGTATTTTGTCTCCTCAATATTGATTTTATCAAGTAAAAACCTTTCAATCTTAACGTAATCATTCAATATATTCAGTGAGCTTTTTATTTTGTCATCGCAGGAGATATACACCTGAAGATCCTTCGTGTCAGCAAGTAAGCCTGTCGTTCGTAGTACATTCAGGATATGAATAACTTCCTCTTTTGTCATACCTAAGTTTTCAGCGATATAATCAACTCTGGCTTCGGCTTCCTCTCCAGCCCCTTTACTCCGACTACGGTTCGCAATTAAGTTAGACATAATTCGGATTGCCTTTTCCTTTTGATTTTCGGTGAAATCTTCGGACTTACTGATTACATTTCTGGCATCAATAGTGTTTTTGCACAGGATGCTGTCGGCATAAACCCTTGGCATATTTTGTGTTCTTTCAAGATAACCGGCTTCCTCTAAAGCGCAAATAGCAGTCTTCACCCTAGTTTCCAAATCGGCAATAGCTTCATCCCAACCTGCTTTGATAGCAATCTCCAGAGCTGATTGTGAGATTGTATTCCTATAGCGAGTGAGTTCCTTTATTGCCTTCCAAATTTGTTGAATTTCTTTAATGTTTATTTTTGTCTGATTTAGCATAATAAAATGCTTATCAAGATCGTCTTCGCAATAAAGAATAAAACATTCCGCAACAATGCTCTGATCTCTTCCGGCACGTCCTGCCTCTTGTATATAGTTTTCCAATGAACCTGAGATTTCATAATGAACAACAAGTCCAACATCCTTTTTGTCCACCCCCATACCAAACGCGGAGGTTGCGACAATTATCCGAGTTTCACCGGCGATAAAGGAGTTTTGATTTGCGTTTTTATCTCTGCTATCCATCTGTCCGTGGTAGCATTTGGCTGAAAATCCATCCTTGGAAAGATTCTCTGCCAATTCTCTTGCTCTCTTCGTCCTGGAAACATAAACAATCGTCGGACAGGTTCGTGCTTCAATAAGACTTCTCAGCGTTTGATATTTCCCTATATCATCATTTTGTTTGATTACCTGGTATCTTAGATTTTCCCTCGCCGTATTTGTCTGCAGAACTTCCAAGTCAAGGTCGAGTTTATTTTTAAAATAGTTGCAGATATCGTCCACAACATCCGGTTTGGCAGTGGCAGTAAAACAAGAAACAGGAATGGTTTCGGATAAATTCTTTTTTTGTTGAATATTTTTGATAAAATCGCCGATATACAGATAATCCACCCGAAAGTCATGGCCCCACGCAGAAAAACAATGAGCTTCATCAATAACGAACCTCACAATTTTCCTCCCCAAAAGAAGGCTCTCTATAGTTCTGGACCTCAGGGATTCCGGTGAAATATACAATATTGATGCAGATCCGTCCTTTATTCTCTCTATGGACTTCGCGCGTTCTATTGGGTCTAGCATCCCATTTATTGTTACTGCTTCTGTTATCCCCGCCTGGTCAAGATTATCAACTTGATCTTTCATCAAAGACAGAAGTGGTGAAATAATAACTGTTAACCCTTTGACTGTCTCAGCACTCATCAAAGCAGGTACTTGGAATGTAATGGATTTGCCACCACCGGTAGGGAAAATAACTAGTATCGCTTTCCCCCTTAGCGCTTCCATGACGGCATTCTCCTGTAAAGGTTTGTCTCCATAAAGCCGATATGAATCAAAGCCAAAAAATCTTTTAAGCCCTCTAACTGGATCTAGTGCTTGATTGCAATATGCGCAACCCTCCAAGCAGGGATTGTTCCTTAGGATATGCATCACATTATCGGTATTTGGGAATGACTTCCACACCCAAGGCGGTACAACTGAAAAACGGTCCTTTACATTTATATTAGAAAGACAATACGCAAGTTCAATCGGGCTCTCAATTATTAGTTTCTTAATATCGACTTTAGCACATATTGTATTCGCAAATACTGCTCTTATAAGCTCGATTGGATTCCCTTCAAATTTATAATCAATATATTTAAAAAAGGCACTAAACTGCGTTTTAGAACGTAAAAGTAAATATAAAATTTTCTGCATGTCAGAGTTAAGATGAAGAAATGCCGCTATCTCATCGTCTAAAAGGCATTTAGCCTTTGTTGCATCGCTAAGCGGATTGTTTAATTCATCCTTTTGTAGCTTTTCATCCTTTAACAATGCATGGTATGGCTTTCGCGGAAAAAGCAGTGGTGAAAGAAAAAGAGTATCAATGAACTGGTCCTGGAGGAGCTTCATACCCATAACAATCTCACTCATGAACTTGATGTCATGCTTTAGTAGATTGTGTCCACAAAGATACTCCGTACCGTTAAGAAACTGCTGAAAATTCGATCTCGAACCTGAATGAAAGGTTGTACCATCATTTTTGATACAACCATAATCTTTGACCTTCCCGGTCTCCTGAACAACTTCCAAGTCTACAAAAGCGATTGATTTCATTTCAATTGTGGCTCCTTGCAATTAGACAATTGTATTAGTTTGTAAGTTAGCAGCGGTTATTGTAGGTATATTTTACTATTTTACCATACTTAACTATAATAAGTATAGTTGCATTTTTATTCGGAATAAGGGGTACAATATAGGCTTATAAATATACTTTTCATCTTACAAATGCTCATTGACTACAATCTTCTCTCGATAACCATTCTTATATTCGAATAGCAGGTGTTTTCTGTGAAATTGAGGTTCGTCCTTGTGAATAACAGAATGGTGATTAGGGCACAGAATTATTATATTCTTATAGCTGTTGTTGAAAGTTCTTGAGAAGTACTCAATATGATGTTCACCACGCTTAAGATCCTTGTTGATCAGAAAAAAACCTGATTTTGTAGGGTTACTGGTATGCTCAGCCCCTGATTCAGAACCGACCAGTCAACTTCTTTTTTATAAAATAACTTTCTCCATCCATATAAGACCTCACATCACATCAACTCAAATAAAATTAATTGTTCTCGGTTACATCAAATGTCGTTATATAATCATAAATATTGTTTTCAACTGGTGATTTCATTTTTAGATTCATTTTAACTACTGAAACAGGTCTGGAATTATTCTCAATAGGCATTACAATCTGCTCAAATTCGTCAACTAATGGAGAAGTTTCGCCCATGTAATAAAATGTAAGCCCTTCATCATTATGCTTTTTAACAAACAACGGTAATCTAATGCTATTCTTTTTATTTCTAATTGTAACT
>JBBQQK010000068.1:0-6202 GCA_038216025.1 Patescibacteria group bacterium | reverse complement strand
GAGCCAATAATCAGATAATCATTTAGAATGGATTGTAAACAATGGTAAAAAAAATGCCCAAATTGTAATTCTAGTAACTGTGTAAAGAAGGGCAAAAGTGTTCGACTCTCTAAAAAACAGAGATATTATTGCAAGGATTGTAAAAGCTACTTTCAATCAGTTTCCCGCCCCGATAAATTAGAACAAGTCATCTTTGAAAAGTACGTGAACAAAAGATCAACTCTAAAAAATCTCTCTGCAGAATATGGCAAAAGTATTAATTGGGTTAGATCAAAGATAGTATACTGGTACCAATAATCTAGACAGCTGTATTAGATAGAAAATCTCTATACGTATAGCCAATAGAGTTGAGGAAATCATTGAGAAAGGTATATAATCATGAATACTTTTTAACAATCGACTATAAGACAATAAGAGATAATGCATAAATGGACAATGCATAATGTCTAATAAAGGGCTTCATGCCCCACAGGGTCTGCCCTGCGACCCGCCCTCAGTGTTAAGGTTTTCCGGTCATTTCATCAACTCTTAGAGCACCGTCCAAACGTGGTGACCATAGAATATCATCTGAATAGGCATACAAGTCGTACGGTTCAAAAAGAGGTATTATAGCGATATCATCCATGCTTATTTTTATGGCCTGCTGCAGATATCCTAGCCTGATTTTCGGATCTAATTCAATTCCAGATTGATCTATTAATTTATCAACATCAGTATTACTGTAGCCGAGACTGTAAATTCCCTGAGAGTCTGTGCGTGTATGGATTAGCACATCGAGAACTTCCCCGGCATCTTTGCTATCAGAAGCATATCCCGATTTGTAGATTGAAGAGTCAAGAGTGTCTTGCTTAGCATAGAAGCTATCCATATCTGAAATATAGTTGTTTTTGACGCGGATATTAATCTGAGTCAGTTGATTGGCAATCGCATCAACTATAGCTTGGTTTCTTGTTTTACCGCCACAGTCAATAGTTAAATCGAACCCGTTTTGGTAACCAGATTGGCTCATCAAGTCTCGAGCAGCAATTGGATCATACGGCAAGCGCGTAATAGTTGGATTGTACCCAAAAATTCCTCGCTGAACTATCTGACTTGCCGGAACAGAAGTTTTTATTGTGCTACTAACTACTTCGTCTATATTGATGGCTTGATAAATTGCCTTTCTTACTCTGATATCTTTTAGGGGATTTGTGGGAGTGTTAACGTAAGGTGTTTTTGCCCTCAACGTGTCGAGCGCTAGATAGTCAATGCTTCCGTTGTGAGACATTTTTTCTTTTTTTATTTTTTTAGCTTGGACAGCCTGGTCAATCTGTTTTATGCTGTCATCTTCAGAGTATGAAGTAAAGTCAATTTGATTGTTTAATAAGGCAGAAACTCTGTCTTTTTCTTCCGAGATAAGTTTAAATGTGACATTTTTAATTTTAGGTTTAGCCGTCCAGTAATTTTCATTGAGTGTTAATTGAAAGATATTATCATTAAGCGTCACCTTTCTATAAGGACCACTGCCGATATGGGTTTCAAGGCCATTTTGCTCAACATCTTGTTTTGATAAAATCAAGAAATTAGTTGCCAAGCGATTGACTAAGAGCGGATTGGCAATTTTAGTCTTAAATTCAATAGTTCTATTATCTATAATCGTTACCGAAGCAACGTCTGGCATGAGACTCTTCATAGGAAGGGTGCTGTTTTGAATATAATCCCAACTAAATTTAGCATCTTGTGCTGTCACGGGCGAATTATCACTGAAGTGGGCCTTCGGAGAAATATAAAACCGCCATGTTAAACTATCGGGGTTATCCCATTTGGATGCTAAAAGTGGCGTCAATCTGTTTGTTTTGTCAAAGGTGGCTAAAGGCTCGAATATATATGAGCTGTAAATTATAAGGGATCCATCAGCTTCATTGGCAGGATAAATATTATTAGGAAGAATGTCAGTGCCCACAATAATATTATCCTTCTCAATGCTAGTAATTGATTTATTTGTGGCCGATTTATGGAAAAAATATCCATGTCCAACAAAAAAACCTCCGACCATAAACACTAATACAATGCTCACGATAAGTAGATATTTCCATTTCTTTTCCATTTTCATTTACCCTCCTTTTAATTATTCCAATATAAATTGATGATAATACTATTATACTACTTTTTTTAATATACAACAGCCTATTTAGTAGAACGCGTCATTCGCATTGCCATAGTAAAAGGTTCGAGCATCGGACAGAGTAATAATGTCATAGTGCTTTTGATAGGTTAATTATAGCAGACAATTCTTATTCGCGGCTTGACGAATTAGTTAAGTACACTATTGGTAATAATTTGTTGGTGCAATTTACTAGTTCTTGGATATACTTTTACGCTGAGGATGAATTGAGAAGAATTAATATGAAATTTGATTTTTCAAAAAAGAATCTACACCCGCTTCCGTAGTTGACAATATCGGTATATACAAAACCTAGCAAGCGATTTGAAGAGACTTTTTATTGGAAATAATCTATAATTTAAATTGCATATTTTTATTATCATACAGAAAGAGTAATTCCTTTCTGGAATGCTATGAACCGGAGGGAAATGGATCTCGACAAACAAATAGTTGCAATCCAACGTTCTACACGAACAATTTTGAAATTCTTGGCACCTGCTCATAACTGGCTCAGGATGAATTTTGCATTGTACTATAAATGGAGCTCGAAGCCTCTTTCTCATGCGATTCATTGGGTAGTATTATTTTACTTTATTTTATCCCTTCCCTTTATGTTCGCCGATCAGTTCAACATTAGAAATGTTGATAAAACTAAGGCAGAGAATCCGACTGTTACCTATGATTTCCCTAGATGGGAGTGGGTTAATCCCAATCCCAGTGCAAACACTTTACGAGGTGTTCATGCTTATGACTCACAAAATATTTGGGCAGTTGGCATGGGAGGAACTATATTAAAATACTCCGGCTCCGAATGGATAAGGCATTACCCAGAAGATAATGCGAATTTTAATGCAGTCTTTACTTTAAATCCTGTTGACTCATGGGCGGTTGGTCAAGATGGTGCAATATTTCAATATAATGGCGTAATTTGGTATAAACAAATTAGCGGAACCTCAAATCAGCTTAACTCAGTTTATGCCTCTAATTATAATAATGTTTGGGCTGTCGGAAACGAAGGCACGTTCCTCCACTTTGATGGAGATCGGTGGGTTCCTATAAACATAGGAACCCACCGAAAAGATTAATGGCGTCAGTGGCTCGGGATCAAATAACGTCTGGGCCGTTGGTCAAGATGGTGGCATATATCATTACGACGGGAAAACGTGGGCACTGGTTCACGACATGAACAGCCAGGGGAATTGCATTTCTGTTATTGAAGACGAGGTCTTAATCGGTGGAGTTAACGGAGTTTATGCTTACAGAAATGGATCTTGGAGAATTGAGCTAAGTGATAATTCTAGTGCGGTATTTAGCATATCTTCTGTTGGTAAAAATGATGTTTGGGCGCTTTCAAGCTTTGGGTCGGCAAGCTATATTCTTAAATACAGTCAGCCAGAGAACAATTTCGATTACTATTGGAATGTGGAAACAGAGCTGGGAAATAGCACTTATTTTGGCTTAAGTTCATTTTTTCAAGACTCTTTAAAAAAAATAATTACTGTTGGTCAGACATCAAGAATTAGTCAATTCAATGGCACTGAATGGATTTTAGCTGAACAGCCCATTACTTCTCGGACTATTTATTCTGTTTCAGCCAGTAATGATGAAAACGTTTGGCTAGCGGGATCGACGGATACATTTCATGGGGCAATGTATAAATACAATCACACGACCAAGTTGTTTGGTCAATCGTCTGAAGCCTTACCAAAACTACTTTACGGAGTTACTGCTGATAAAAACTCAGAAAAAGTTTGGACTGTTGGTCAAAGCGGTAGTGGGTATAGTTTTGATGGAAGCAATTGGTCTACCGACCTAGGCCCATCTTTTACTCACTATAGAGCCGCTTATTCAGTAGACGGTTCTAGTTTTTGGGTTGTGGGGGATAACGGAACTATATTCCAAAGGCATGGTGAAAATTATACATCCAATATAACTTCTCATTTGTATGCAATCCATGGTACTAGTGATAACGACATTTGGGCTGCCGGTGCTGGAGGTACGGTTATTCATTATAATGGCAACAATGATCGCACCTTTACCGTCTATGATAGTTCTCAAACAGGGACAACCAATAATATAAGAGGAATATTTGAAGTCGACCAGAATAATGTCTGGGCAGTGGGTGATAATTGTGCCGTAATCCACTTTAACAATGGCAGTTGGGAGAATGTGAATATGGCAAACATTTGTAATCCATCGACCGTTAGCTTTAAAGGAATTTCTGGTGCGGATAATGAAAATATATGGGCCGTTGGGTCATCTGGCACGATTATTAAATACAACGGGTCGGATTGGCGAACTCAGTACAGTGGCACGACCGCTATTCTTTATAGTGTAAGTGTGGTCAATAAAAATTCAGTTTGGGCTGCGGGGGCTACCGGCACATTATTGCATTACCGTTCACCCATTAACTCAACTGCTAGGCAACTAGTAGTTGCTCTGCCTCATCAAAAATTTAGTGACGGAGATTTTGCCAACAAAGGAATTATAGAACATGGTTCGTTAAATTTATTTAGGGTTAATACACCAATTCCCGTATCTGTATATGCGGTAGATCAGTTCTATCACTTGGATATGGGCAATACTTATTCAGTTAATTTCGAAACTTCTGGAAACTACACCACAGACCAGCCTTTTCTTCCACTCACTCAGAATAACACTTGCGCACAAAATCGCACAAATTATTCAGTTCCTTATTGTGGGACTGGAAGCACGAATTTAACCTTTAAAAGACCTGGAGTTTGGGACATAAAAGCAAGAGATGTTAATGATATATTATCAGAGACTACTTCTTCCCCCATCACCGTCCTCCCCGGCATACCCAAGAAGACATACTTTAAATCAACTCCTTTTTCCAACCCAAAAACAGGACAAGTTCTCACTTTAAATATCGGTCTTAAAGATTTGTATGATAACGTAACATCTCCTGAAAGTAATCAAACAGTCACTTTGAAGACATCGTCTGGCGGTTATGTTTCCTCTTCTACCAATGGCCCTTGGTCAACAAGTATTGATCTGACATTATTGGGTCAAACCCACCATTGATGCAGCCGGCAATGTCTCACTTCTTTTTTACTATTACAATCCATCAACAGGTTCTTATCCTATTACTGCCTCAGATCCAGCAAACATCTTGGAGCCATCGAGTTTAAACTTAACCACAGATCAAGGCCCAATCTATACAGATAAAGCGAATGGCACAGCTATCGGCATTTCCCCAAATTCAATCAAAGCAGGAGAGAGTTCTGATGTTACAGTTACTCTTGCCGCAGAAAATGAAACCTACATTAGAAATCGCAATATTACACTTTACTCATCAGTTGGTTCGGATAAATTTTTATCTTCTACCTTCGCTACTAATGATAGCGGAATAGCGGCCACCTCTATTTCTGCGACTGTGGCCGGAAACAGAATCATCTCTGCCAAAGTAGCGGATCCTTCAGGGGATATCTGGCTAGAATCATCAATATTATCTGTAATCCCGAACTCTATCGTTTCCTTTGATATTGCTCTCGCCAACAAGAGAGCTTCTTCTTTGGCAGGAGAAGAGTTTGTTGTTAAGGTTACTGCCAAGGATAGTTTTGGCAATACTGCCTCTAACTCAACCGATAAAATAAATATTTCTTCTACCGACCCACAAGCAAGTCTGTCTATCACAAATCATCAATTAAATGTGAATGATAATGGATCCCTTAATTTAAAAGCAGCCTTAAAGACAACAGGGGATCAAAAAATTAAAGTATCTCTCGGCGATATATCCTCGGAAAGGATTATTACAGTTTTAGCATCTGGTTTCTCTGCTAATACTTCTTCGTTCTCCTCTGATAAGAATAAACTGATAGTAGATAAAGACAAGGCAATTTTATCTATTAAGGCAAGAGATCAATACGGCAATCCAATAGGAGAGAAAGAAGTATTTATTGCTTTTGACGGCGAATATGGAAAAGTCTCTCCTTTTGCTTCAGGCAAGACCGATATGAATGGAAGCATCAGTTATGACTTTAATCCAAAAAAGATAGGAAAGACTGCCCTGTTTGCCATTAATGTAACCGATAGCAC
>JBBQQK010000067.1:0-6257 GCA_038216025.1 Patescibacteria group bacterium | reverse complement strand
GAGTCGAGCACAACGACCTCAAAACCATCGTTAAGCAGTTGCTTCACCGTAAAGGAACCGATGTAGCCGGCGCCGCCAGTGACCAAAATGGTTTCAATGATTTGATTAGTATGTTTCATAATAGCTGGCATATTATCTCCATATATATTAAATTTTGCCGGCTTCATTGCGGGCGGCAAAGTTGAAAGCATTGAAGTATTCTTCCAAAAGAGGGCTAGACATTAAAAATATCACAATAAGCAAAAATGGCAAACCCTTGCGTGACGATACTCCCACATCAACGATTGACCCTTTTGAATAATGTCTTTAAGGGGCACATGGTCATCGGTTGAGGCATAGTAAATTGTTGCATTGCTCTATGGTAGGAGAATTTGATAGGCTGATAAGAATAAGTATGATTAATTTTATCAATAGATTCCCTGCTTCAAGGGAATGACAAGCAATAAGGAATATTATGGATAATTTTTATGCGGTTATTTTAGCCGGAGGACAAGGCACAAGGTTGTGGCCACTGTCGAGACAGAAGAACCCAAAACAACTTCATGCTATTGCTGGCGAACAACCTATGATTAGGGAGACCTATGAGCGTCTACTGCCCAAATTCTCGCCTGAAAATATTTTTATTTCAACCACAGAAGATTTTGAAGAAAAAATTAAAGAAATTATTCCTGAAATACCAGAAGGAAATTTTATCATCGAGCCTCTTCTCATGGGCAATGCTGCCGCCTGCGGTCTAGTTTCGGCAACATTAAGCAAGCGAGATGAGAATGCAGCAGCCATTTTTTTACCTTCGGATCATTTAATTAGAGACAGCAAAGAATTCCTCAAGGTGATTGATTTTTCTCATGAATTAATCGAAAAACATCCGGACCATATTCTAACGATTGGCATCAACCCGACCAAGCCAGATGTTAATTTGGGTTATATCCAGATGAATAAACAGATAGAATCAGAAGATGGATTGTCTGCCTTTTCAGTAAAAGCATTTAAAGAAAAACCGGACCAAGCCACCGCAGAGAAATACGTGCGTTCTTGGGAGTACTTGTGGAATGCCGGCATTTTTATTTGGAACATCAATCATCTTCTTGAATTATTTAGGCAAAATCTCCCTAACACGTACGAAAAGCTGGAAATTATCAAAGAAGCAATCGGTACGCCAGAATACAGCAAAATATTGAAGAGCGAATACTCCAAAGTAGACAATACCTCAATCGATTATGGCATCATGGAAAAGACAGACAAGATATTGGTAATTCCAAGCGATTTTGGCTGGAACGATATCGGCTCCTGGGGAGCGCTTCTCGAAGTTTTGACCGAATACAACAACACCAAAGTCATTACTAAGGGCCACCACATTGGCGTAGACAATGAAAATTGCCTCGTCATGGCAAATGATAAACTCATCGCCACAGTCGGCCTCAAGGACATAGTTGTGATCGATACGCCTGACGCCCTTTTGATATGCAACAGCAAAGAATCCCATAAGGTAAAAGACCTCCTCAATAAGTTTAAAGATGAAGGGAAGCATCTTTACCTATAAGTTCGCTTATGGTAAAGAATTTTCATTTATCAATTTTCAGTTTTCCATTCAATTTCCATTTGATCATTTTTGGCATAGAATAAAATTATGTCCAGTCAGAGCTATCAACTTGAAGAAAGACTAACAACATTCAGTGGAAAAACCATTGGTTTTTGTAAATCGATCAAGGAAACGACGATCACCCGACCAATTATTTCCCAGTTAGTTAGATCTTCCACTTCTATTGGGGCCAATTACTGCGAAGCCAACAATGCAAGTTCTAAAAAAGACTTCATTAACAAAATATTCATCTGCAAAAAAGAAAGCCAAGAAACTCAATACTGGCTGAAACTAATAACTAAGGCAGACGGTTCCACTAACAACGAGGCATTGGGGCTACTAAACGAATGCCACGAGTTTTTATTGATCTTTCAAAAAATTGTTCAAACTATGAAAAATAAGCAATCGAAAACTGATTGAAAAATGAAAACTGAAAAACTGATAAATAAATAGCGCTTTATCACTTGATAACTCTATAACTGTCGCTTTATAACTTTATAACTTTCAACTATAATTAATCCATAGATTAAAAAAGGATTAATTACATGAAGTCTGAGGGATTCAAGCAATTTATTAAGTTTGGTATTGTTGGCATGTTCAACACTGCCGTTGATTGGCTAGTGTTTTATCTTTTATTTCATTATGTGCTACAGCAAAGCGAGACAGCATCAAAAGCTCTTGCTTTCCTAGTCGCTATGCTCAACTCTTACATCTGGAATACTCTTTGGACCTTTAAAAAAGAATATGGCAAAGCCATCGGCAAAAAAGGCGCCAACAAGGTCAAGAGTGCTATTTTCGCTAAATTTATGGGTGTTTCGTTTGTTGGCTGGGGCGTAAATGTGGGAGTATTCGCCTTTACCCTAAAAAATATTGATTATGTACTTTTGAATAACAAAGAACTGCTTGCACTAGTATTTGCCTCAGGAGCCGCGATACTGTGGAACTTCTTTGCGAATAAATCTTTTACTTATAAGAAGTAAATTGAAAGTTGTAAGGTAATAAAGTTATAAAGAGCACAAACTTACCAGAAATTTTATCCTTCTTTATAACTTTCGACTTGATAACTTTATAACTCTTTAGGAGGTGTGATGCTTGAAGTAAAAATCGATAAGATTTTGCCGGTAACCGAAGCCAAGGACAATTTCAGCAACCTTGTAGACGAGGTTGAAAACAGCGATGATTTGTATGTTCTAACGAAAAACGGCAAACCTGGTGCTGTTTTGGTCGGTATACATCATTTGGAAAAATTAACCGGAACCAGCCACGAAGTGTTAATGGGCGCAGTCGCAGGAAGTGCCAGTTCTTTGCCAGAAGAAGACACGGCCATAGAGCCGATACTGCCTCAAGCGGAAACGGACATGCCGAAGGAAGACAAGCTTATAGAAGAAACTGCCGGATCTGGCACAAATTTTAACTCCAATCCAGTTTTATCAGGGCCTAATAATGCCGCGGATTTAACGGCTGCCGCCCCCATCGACTTAACTAACTTCCTTGAAGATCCGGTAGAAGAAAATGAGCCGGATCCCATCTCTGATTCAACAATGATAAATTCTGCTGCAACTATCGCTCAAGAAGAGCCGCCATACCAAGCCTCATCCAGCTCAGTAGCAGAAGATCAGTCATCCAGTATTTCAGCATCTCCTTTTGCCAATGATATGAGTAATGGAGCTTCCGAGATTGCATATGCTCCTTTAGCAAGCGAGGTTCCAGTCAGCGATAACACTGCTCCCGCCTCATCAGATTTATCTCAATCTTCAACTTTAAATCCAAGCGAGCCACAAGCACCAACGGATGACGATCCTCTTGATTTCCTCTCGAATTTGGACAGTAATGACGTTGACCCCAGCGCAAGTCTGGATAACGTTGCTCCTGTAAATGTGCCCGCATCACAGACACCTTTAGCTTCATCATCTCCATTGGACGAACCGTTACCGAACGAAACGCCTGTAGCACCCTTTCAAGCGCAACAGCCAATTAACGGTCAGGCCTCTCAATCGCAAACGCCAGTACCACAACAAGCCCCACAATCTTTATAATAAGAATATAAAAAAGCTCCATTACGGAGCTTTTTTAATTATAACAAAATTATCAGAATTGGCTCGATTCGTTTAGAGCATGGCAGTCACATATTGTTATCAAGGGCCAGGGACTCAGAGTTTCGATGCCCGTCCCTAGGCCCTTAAGTATCCCTTACCCTGGCACGACTTTTCTATGATGTCTAAAGTCATGTTTCTCTTTTATCGGATTGAACTCTCTTTGGTCGCCCTTCGGGGAAACAATCCTCAAAACGTCGAAATTTAACTTTCGTTTTCTCGAAAAGAAATGTTACCCTTAGCACAGCTACTTTTAAAAACAATCTCCTGAAAAACTGAAAATTGCGCACTGAGAACTACAACGATGATTTCTGTTTTGCGCTTAACTTTAGGTGACGCCAGATATACCAAACAAAAAATAATATCACTGTCACAAGCATCGCCATATCGAAACCGTGCAATTTTTCTCTTATGGCTTCCCAATTTGAGCCCATTTTAACCCCTAGCCAGGCAAACAGAAGAGTCCAAGGGAGCGCGCCAAGAAAAGTATAAATTGAAAATTTAACTACATCCATTTTGGCAATTCCGGCAGGAAAAGAAATATAGGTTCGGACTACCGGCAGAAGACGACCAAAAAACACAGTTAAGTTGCCATATTTAGAAAACCAGCGGTCAGCAAGATCTAAATCATGCTTAGAGATCAGAATATATTTGCCATATTTTTCAATCAACGGTCTTCCTCCCTTGGCCCCGATCCAATACGCCAACAAGGAACCAACAAGATTTCCAAAAGCACCGATAAAGGCCAAAAACCACAGATTCATCTTGCCGTCAGCAACCAAAAAGCCAGAGAATGGCATTATAACTTCTGACGGAGCAGGAATCCCGCAAGATTCCACAAGCATTAAAATGAAAACACCAAAGTACCCTGTCGCATCAATTGTTGTTACGACCAAATGAGCAAGAATGTCGATAAGATTTGTGATCATGAATAAAATTAAGGATTAATAATTAATAAGTAACAAGTAAGGATTAAAGTTGAAATCGCCTGCTAAGTATACCATATAAACCCTTCCGCTAATAAGGATACTAGCGTATCTAAAAGACAAAGCTCAAAGGAGCCAATCCCTCTCCTTACTAAGGAGAGGCTAGGTGAGGTTATCAGAAATGACTTGCAATACCCCATCAAGGTTATCCAGTACATCCCTGTTTGTTATCCGTATAAATCTAATCCCCAATGATTCAATGTATTTTGCCTAACAATATCTCTCTCAATTGCCCTTGTATTAAAATGACTATCACCATCAATCTCTATAGCGAGCTTTTGCTGCGGACAATAAAAGTCTAAAACAAATATGCCTATCGAATACTGCCTTCGAAATTTACAGTTCAATAATTGGTTATTTCTAATTTTGGCCCAAAGTAATATTTCAGGCTGTGTTGCGTTTCTTCGCAATGCCTTTCTTGTGGGTTTTGAACCAGACACATTGTAAATTTTCGTCATATATACCTCACCCTGACCCTCTCCTTATAAAGGAGAGGAAAATCAATGAAGGGGCCAGTCAGAAATCATGATAGATTCTGACAACTCAGGGTAAAGTTTTCGCAATTCCTGCCAAACAGCTTCTGTTACGAAAGGAATAAAAGGATGCAGCATTACCAAAGACTCAGTAAGAACTTTTATTAGAATTTTCTTCGTATTCTCAGATTCTGTCGCATTAGTTAGCTGCGTTTTTGCAGCTTCTATGTACACATCGCAGAATTGGTGCCAGAAGTATTCGTAGAGATCTTCGCCTGCTTGAGAAAAACGGAATTTATCAAGCTTTTCTGTTGTTGATTCTTTTATTTCTTGGTGCTGTTTTTGCATCTCTTTGTCAGCTTCAGTCAGCACTTCGGAATCTATTTCCAGATTTTTAATATTTACATCACCGATCTCACCACTTTGCAAATCCCCTTCAGATACCCTAAGCATTACAAAGCGAGAAGCATTCCAAATCTTGTTAGAAAAGTTACGGTAACCTTTGATTTTACTTTCACCTACTGCAATGTCTTGTCCTGGCGTTCCGCCAACCACAAGAGCCATTCTAAGAGCATCCGTACCGTATTTTGGTATTAGATCAAGCGGATCAAGAGCGTTGCCCAAAGATTTACTCATTTTTCTATTTTCTTCGTCCCTTACAAGTCCGTGCAGATACACCTTTTCAAAAGGAGACTTGCCTGTTAACTCCAGACCCATTATTATCATCCTGGCAACCCAGAAGAAAAGTATGTCATAAGCGGTTTCCATAACCGTGTTAGGATAGAAATAATTATAATCTTTGTTGGTTATACCAGGGGCATAATCAAACGGATTTTCAGTGGGCTTGCCCAGCGAAGCTTCAGCGGAGTTGGGCCAACCCAAAGTTGAAAAAGGCCAAAGCCCTGATGAAAACCATGTATCAAGGACATCCTCATCTTGTACCCAATTCTCAATATCTTCCGGTGGCTCAACACCAACATATATATTTGAATTTCCATTGATCATTTTACTTTGATCATTTATTTCTTTATTCAGTAATTGATCATTTGTAATTTGCTTGGAAATTGGAAATTGAGAATTGGAAACTGCTTCCAGTTTACGATAGTAAACTGGAAGTCTGTGTCCC
>JBBQQK010000066.1:0-6275 GCA_038216025.1 Patescibacteria group bacterium | reverse complement strand
TTATAATAGAGAAGATTTCCCCGTTGGCTCTGCCACGGGTTCCTCTTAGGAAAGTTTGAAAACATTAGGTTTTCTGGTCATACTGAAAGTATGACAGTAATCAAATCAAATCACTGCGCTTATGAAGTTCATTATCATCTTGTTTTTCCTTTGAAATATCGCAAAGCCATACTGAGCAAACAAATCGAAATGGAGCTCCTGAGGATTGGGAAGGAAATCGAGCAAAGGTATGAGTTAACCATTGAACAAATGGGAGCAGACTTAAATCACATACATTTGCTCTGTTCATTTCATCCCAAATACAGTATTGGTGAGATGGTCAGAAAATACAAAAGTATCACAGCTAAAGAATTATTCATCACGCATCCAGAAATAAAGAAAGACCTTTGGGGTGGCGAGTTCTGGTCAGATGGCTACTACGCTGCTACGGTAGGCGAAAAAGGTAACTGGAAAGCGGTTGAGAAATACATTAAAAATCAAGGTATTAGACCAGAGGACGTTCAATTGCACCTGTTCGGAATGTTCCCCTGATACCCCGACGGCTTGGCCGCGGGGAGATTCATCGGCCGAATATTTATCCTTGGCGCTAGGGATCGCTTTCATTTTTTTGGCTTATTTAGCGACTGCACTCTTCTCAAACGAAAAGCCAAGATTTTATGTTTTATTTTCTTTTCCATTCACATGGCCTTTGTTTTATTTTCTGGATTGGATTGAATTTATGGCTTTATGGAAAACGATGAAATTGGCCCGTAAAAAAGAGGATATAGTCTGGCAGAAATGGCAAAGGCAGGGCATAGAAATGACCAAGGAGAGAAGATGAAGAGGCGGGAATTTGTAACATCAAATGTTTATCTGGCTCTAGTTGTCACAACAACCGCTTTTTTGGTTTTTGGGATATTTTCAAACTATTCGATTTTATCTTTGATAACTCAAAAAATTAACTCACAACGAGAGGAGCAAAGTGGGGCGGATTACGCTATAGAAAGCTGTAATTCAAAATCTCCGATTAAGATAGAAAGCACAAATGCGTACTTAAGCAAGCTTTCGGAATACCAATCAGCTTGCAATTCTTATGTTACAAATAAGTTGATGATTTTTACCAGTTTTCCATCAAATGCCAGCCAGGCGCAAGATATGGGCATGAAGATGGCCGCCACATTAAAGGAGTTTAATCAAAACGGAATTAGTCCCATAGTAATTATTGAGCCATATGTCGATAACGGACCTTTGTCCTACACTGACTATCTGGGCGGCAGGTTGGACTTATACATAAACTCATATTTTGCCACCATTAAAAATGAAGGAGTCACGGCAGATATGGCTGGAATCTGGGTTCCTTTTCCGGAACCAAATACTCCGAACTGGGACAACAAAAATGCTGAACCGCGCGATTTTGCTTTGTCTGTAAATAAATATCTTACCGTGTACAAAAACCATTTTCCATCCGGTAAGGGAAGTGTTCTTTTGAGTGCTATTACTTTTGAGTCGAACGATATTGAGTGGGCAAATGGAGACTACCTAAATTTGGTTCCTTACCTTCAGGATATCGACCGTAATTTGGTTGACAGCTTTGGCATCCAAGGTTTCCCGTGGGTGAGTGATGCCACAACTAAAAAACGGCAGATCTTTCGAGCGTCTGAATTTTTGCAGCCAGATCTTGCTGTTACTGCGGCGCAAGAACTTCGCACTAAAGATATTTGGATAAATACTGGATCTTTCGCTGAAAAATACACTGATGATGAAAAACGGAAGGTCTCCGTGTCTCTCAACGAAAGAAAAGGCATCTTAAATGGAATACTGGATGTGGCGAAGGGAATTCAAAGCTACCAGCTGAATGAATACCGGGTTTCGATAAATCTTTTTGCCGAGGACAAGTCAGGGACCAAGGAGGCTACAGATTGGTCATATTTTCAATCAGAGGAAAACAAAGAAATAATGAAGGAATTTTTCCGCAAAGCAGAAGAGAAGGACATCGCAGTTTCACTGTATGATAAAAATTAGCTTTTGGTCCAACGCCTCACCGACACCTATCGCTGAGGCGTTGCCCGCCGCTTGAACAATAAGCATTTTAGGAGTAACTTTTAACAGAACAAAACTTAAATTGGGACTATATTATGGCTAAATCGAATGGGGTGAATGTTGGCTTTGAGGAAAAACTTTGGGCGGCGGCTGACAAGATGCGCAACAACATTGATCCGTCAGAATACAAACACGTTGTGCTCGGTCTTATCTTCTTGAAATATATTTCAGACTCATTTGAGGAATTGCACAAAAAGGTAACTGCCGAGGATGGCGCCGAAGAAGCCGAAGATAAAGACTACTACACAGCCGAAAATGTGTTTTGGGTGCCAAAAGAAGCACGCTGGAATTACATAAAAGACAATGCTAAAAAAGAAGAAATTGGCAAAATAATCGACGACGCGATGATTGCCATTGAAAAAGAAAATCCCAAACTTCGCGGTGTGCTTGAGAAAAATTATGCCAGACCTCACCTTGATAAACGCCGACTCGGCGAATTAGTTGATATTATCAGTGGCATTGATCTGATTGATTCCGATAACCATAAAAAAGATATTATCGGACGAGTTTATGAATACTTTTTGGATAAATTTGCCGGCATGGAAGGAAAAGGCGGCGGCGAATTCTATACTCCTCGCTGTATTGTTAAATTGCTTGTCGAAATGATTGAGCCATACAGTGGTCGGCTCTATGATCCTTGCTGCGGTAGTGGAGGCATGTTTGTCCAAGCTGAAATATTCAATCACTCACACGACGGCCGGCATGACGATCTGTCAATTTATGGCCAGGAACTTAATCCTGCAACTTGGCGATTGGCAAAAATTAACCTTGCTATTCGCGGAATTGACGGCAAACTTGGTGAAAAACCAGCCGATAGTTTTCACACTGACTTGCACCCTGACCTAAAAGCCGATTTTATCTTGGCAAATCCGCCGTTTAATATTTCTGACTGGGGCGGCGAGCATTTGCGAAACGATGTCCGTTGGAAATATGGTACTCCACCAACCGGCAATGCCAACTACGCTTGGATGCAGCATTTCATACACCATCTTTCACCAACCGGAATCGCCGGTTTTGTCATGGCTAACGGCTCAATGAGTTCAAATACTTCTGGTGAGGGCGAAATAAGACAAAAATTGATTAAAGCGGGACTTATCGACTGCATTGTTGCCATGCCGGACAAATTATTTTACAGCGTTGCTATCCCTTGCTGCCTATGGTTTGTTTCCCGCGACCGCTATGATCACAAATTCCGAAATCGACATGATGAAATTCTCTTTATTGACGCAAGAAAAATGGGCACAATGGTTGATCGCCGCCACCGCGAATTGACCGAAGAAGATATTAAAAATATATCCGAAACCTACCACAACTGGCGCAATCCAGATGGCAGCTATGAAGACAAAAAAGGTTTTAGCAAGGCCGCAAAAATATCAGAAGTAGAAAAAAACGGCTTTGTTTTAACTCCCGGCCGCTATGTTGGTACAGAAATAATTGAAGAGGATGATGAGGTATTTGAAGAAAAAATGCAACGATTGACTACCGAATTGAACGTGCAATTTAAACAGTCCAGAAAACTCGAGGAGAAAATAAAGGAAAATTTAGATAAGATCGGTTTTACTTTATGAAGCAGAAATATCCAGTCGTTTATGCTTTTTTGGATAGTCAAAACCTTAATTTGGGTACAAAGAAAGATATCTACGACAAACAAAGAAAGAAAATATACAAAGGTTGGGACCTTGATTATAAACGCTTTAGGATTTATTTAACCAATAAGCTTCATGTCTCTAAGGCCTTTCTCTTTATCGGATATATAAAAGAAAACAGCTATCTATATAGATCTCTAAGATCTTACGGCTACGAACTGGTTTTCAAGCCAACAGTAAAAGACGGCTCCGGCAAACCAAAAGGAAATACTGATGCAGAGCTAGTCTTGCATTCGGCTGCCATAGAATACCCAAATTATGAGCAAGCAGTGGTAGTCTCGGGGGACGGTGATTTTTGTTGTTTGCATGAATATTTGATTAGTAAACAAAAGTTGCTCAATATTATCATTCCTAATATGAAATCTGAATCATCTCTTCTAAACCGTTTTCAAAGCTACAAAATATTTATCGAGCGAGAACAAGACAAGCTTGAGGCAAAAATTAGGCAACAAAAATGAGAGGCGTATCTTATGGCACGCAGCCAGAAGGTCGTTTCTCTCTCATGATGTATAAAATATATCAAAAAAACTCAAAAAAGTAAAGATATGTAACAAAAAATAACGGCAAATTGTGGATAAAATTGTACGAATTTGAAAAATCACTAAAATCAACTAAGAAATATTTGAAATTATGGAAAAAGAGATAAAAATTACAAAAGAAATCGCCGAGGAGATACTGGGTGACAAAGTGGATTTTATGGAACTAGCAAGAACAAGTGTTTTTTGCCACGCCTGCTATCATCAGAAAAATAAATCAACCTCGATGAAAATCGAAGAATATATACTCAACGATCTAGGCGACATCATCCTGCGTGGCACCTGCGAAACTTGCGGTGAAAAATGCGCCAGATATATAGAATCAGGCGAAAACCCCAAATCAGCAAAAATAGCTAAGAAATATTTAAAATGATGGAATGCAAGGAAGACAAAAATAATTCATTGGTTGATAATGCTAAATATTTATCGCCAAATTATGGTGATAATCTTGCAGTTGGAGAACCTTTGGTCTCTGGTACTGTGGCGAATATACTTCATAAGAGCCCGGGGTCAAATTATTTGTCTGGCACGAAAGACATTAGCTTGCCTTCATTAACTGATTCCATATTATCAACTTCTTGTGCCGCGCCATTCAATTACGATGCTGCAGTCGGAACAGCCGGCATGCAAAATAATTTCTTTTCAACCAAGCTATCTCCGATTATTAAGCAACAATCCGTTTTGTTGGATAATTTTATACATACCGACCACAGTATTGTATTCGAACATCAAGCCACAGTGCCAGAGATAGGCAATCTTTTAGCGCCAATCGGAAATGCAGTTACACTGATAAACGGAAACCTAGAGAAGGTGGGCGCTTTTGCTTCTAATGTCGGTCTATATTCACAAAAGTCAAGCTATGATTTGGTCAACAAACCACTGTTGTCGACGTTAAATATTGCTTCCGATGCAATATCTACTAATCAAATGTTTGCTAGCACTGCACTATCGAATGTGTATCACCAGCCAAGGATAACACAAAGTGCTATTTCACACATTGGTCGGTTAACGACACTAAGTGATGTGGCACTAGACATGTATCAATCACCTGTGCCTTCTATAAAAATAGAAAAAACGGACGAAAAAATTGATAATGTCAGCAGGGAAGTTAAGCGACTCGCGAATGAGATCGAGGCGATAAAGAATAAGAAAAGAGAAAATGATCTTTCAGAAATTAAATCCGAGATAGTAAATCATTTAGGAAAAATCGACAAAGAAATGGAGGACAAATTCAAGGGGGCAATAAACGCTATCGAAAGCGAAAATGAAGATTATGTTGCCCAATCTGCAGAATCTCTTACTAGATTAATTGAGATGTTGCCTTATCACCTGGGTGCAAAAGTGGAACAAGGGATGAAAAAAGAAGTACAAATTACAAAAGGCTTAGCAAAATATCTTAATGTGCCAGAGGATCATTACTTGGCCTTGCAGCAACAAAGTTTTTATGCAGTTCTGGGTGGAATTCGCCATGGAAATAAAGAGATTTATCCCATTTACAACAAAAACAAACCGAGGTATAAAGCATTAGTAATGCAAATCGAAGCATATATCTATACTTTATTAACTTATAAAAATGATAAATAATCAAACACAATTTAAACAAACCGAACTGGGGCCGATTCCGGAGGATTGGGAGGTTTTGAAGTTAAGGGACTGTTGTGATTTCGTGCAGTATGGTTACACGCAATCGGCATCAGAAATTGAAAACGGACCGAAATTTCTACGCATCACGGATATTCAAACACGAATTGTTGACTGGGAGTCAGTACCATTTTGTAAAATTTCTAATTCTGAGTTACAAAAATATCAATTAAAAGCAGGTGATATAGTAATTGCGAGAACCGGCGCCTCAACTGGCGCGAACGCAATTTGTGGGTTAATATCAAAATATAGGTGTTTTTTGACCTAATTCTTCAGGATATATTCAATGATTTTTGCCCTGTTCTCTTTTGTCATTCCACGATGAATACTGACTTTTTGTTTTAGCCAGGAGAAACTTCCGTCCAGTGAATTG
>JBBQQK010000065.1:0-6342 GCA_038216025.1 Patescibacteria group bacterium | reverse complement strand
TGGGCAAAATGAGTTCCAGTACTTTTTGTTGGATTTCCATGTGGTAAGAGTTGTTAATTTTTTAGCAAATCTTATCATATCTCATTTTAGCTCAGAACCCTATATTGCGTATGATCCTAAATTTTCTAGCTGTCGGAGAACTTGACAGTATTCATCTGCCGTGGTGGGACTTTGATGCTTCCCAAACTGGATATACTGTCGACCAAAGCGATGACGGCTCAAATTTTTCCTCACTAGTAACAGTGGATGCCAATATTAATTACTACAATCATTCTCTTGGAGAGGTTGTGAAAAAATATTATCGTGTTAAAGCAATCGATGGCGCATTAAGTTCTGCTTATACTACTGTACAGAACGCTACAACTAAAATTACTCCTCCTGCTGATTTTATTCTCCCCGTTAGGGTCCAATACCCCGTCAGCTTGCTGCGTGCGAAAATCTGATATCATGTAGGTATGATGCATATATATTCATAAAAGCCAAATGGTAAGCTGCTTGATATATCACATCATATGTCCGACTAAATTTCGTCAGGTTGTGATTTCAGAACAGGTCGACCAAACCATTAAAGAAACCTGTCTTGAAATTGCGAAACGATATGATATTCACTTTCTTGAAATTGGCACCGATCAAGATCACGTTCACTTTCTAATCCAGGGAACTTGCCCTTTGTAGAAATTTGAGGTGATTACGTTTTTATCTCAAAGGGAGCAGTGTTTCTGTCTACAATATAACCTATCCCTAATCTCCTTGGCTGACTAGCCGCATAGAGACAGAATGCGTCACAGGTTCTGTCTACGATACTTCTACTAGAAAAGTTACATGGCCAAAAATTGATTTTTTAAACCCAATGATAGCAAGTCTTATACCTTTAAGGTCAAAGTGAACTAACAAGGGGACTCCACCGGGCGGGGCGGTATTCAACTTTGTTTATCAGTCAATAAAACTTTATCTCAATGGACCCTTTCTTTTCTTTCTTTGCCGTAGATTAATTATTAGTATATCCTTAAACAAAAATATGAAAGGATTGCATGGAAAAAGCTAAAAAGATAATTATATATAATCGATATAATAAAATTGACATAAGCCGATCGGTTTATGATTTGGTTCAAAAAATTACTCCCGGAAAAGTAATGACCTATGGATCGATTGCTAAGAATCTGAATATTGGCGCTAGGCAAGTAGGGCGTATACTTCATATTAATATCGAACCAATTAAAACCCCTTGTCATAGAGTTGTAAATAGTAGGGGAGAGGTGGCTGCTAACTATGCTTTCGGCGGCGGTGACGTTCAAAAACAAAAGCTCATGGCCGAAGGGGTGCTATTTAAAAACGGAAGAGTAGATTTGCCGCTATCTATGTATTTACTGCTAGATTAATCGTCTTAGAACCTGACAGCGACGTAAACGTAAATGCCTACAGGTCTTAAAATAGGCCTCCGATAGATGTTCCTTTTACAATCCATGAGAAAAAGTGGACAAGCGGTTCCAAAACTGTTGAAATGATCGGTACTCCCATTACCTGTCCGATCAAGATGAGGCCAATAAGGATGTACGGCCCATAGTATTGAAAATTATGTTTGGCTTCTCCCTCGAGGAAATATTCAACGAAATGTGATCCGTCTAAGGGGAAAATTGGCAAAAGATTAAAAGCGGCTAGAAAAATATTTATTTCTACCATAACATTTAGAAACATTAAGATTCCCGAAGATCCAATAACGTGGCCATTTAAAATAGCCACTCTAATAGGAATTGCTAAGAGTGTTGCTAAGATTAAGTTGGTTAAAACGCCGGCGATTGCTACTTTTAATTCATCGCTGCGCTTATGAAAATTGTTCGGATTTACAGGTACTGGTTTGCCCCAGCCAAAGCCAACTAGAAACAATAAAATTGTACCCATCGGGTCTAAGTGAGAAAGCGGATTTAAATTTAGTCTGCCCGATAGACGAGCAGTCGGATCGCCTGATTTGTCTGCCACAAATGCATGGGCAAATTCGTGTACAGTAATTCCAATTACTAGAGCCAGAACAAATGCTAGTAAATCTAGCGGGTATTGGATTAAATTCATTAGAAGCATATTTTGCCTTGATTTATTTAGCTATTTATGTTATCTTATTATAGTTTTACAATAACAATTATATCAAATAAACAAAATTAGGACTAGACGGGAAAACATATGGCCATTTGTACATTATGCCGAAAAAGGGCAGTGAGCGGAAATGCAGTTTCTCATTCGCAAATTCATACAAAAAGAAGATTTAAACCTAACTTGCAAAAAGTTAATGGTTTGCTTTTGTGCACTAAATGCCTTAAGACTATAAAGAAATATAGCGCTCAGCCAGTTTCTTAATATCAATCGCACTCAAATAAAAAAACGCTTAAAAATTTAAGCGTTTTTTTATTTGAGTATTTAGACTGTTATTAATCGGGAATTTTTTCGCCCAGCGCTAAAATAGATTGGTCTCTTTTTTCTAATTCTTTAGAAAAACATTCTTCGCAATATATGTCTTCGGTTGTTGGTTCAAAAGGAACTTCTGCTTTCTTGCTGCATTTCTGACATTTGATCCACCATACCGGATGTTTTTCCCTAAGTTTAGTTTTATAGGCGGCGGTACAAATCTTGCAACGTTTTGGCATGTTCTGCAAGCCTTTGTCTAGGAAAAATTTCTGCTCACCAGCAGTCCAAATGAATCTATTTCCACAGTCCTTGCAAACCAAAACCTTGTCGTCTAGCTGATCGCTCATTTTTTTGTTTCTTATCCGTTAATTAAGAGTATTTACTTCTTTGTTATAATACAATTGTTTATTAATAATTTCAAGGTAAATTCTTATTGTAAACTGACCCGGCATTTGGTAGATTGATGGAGATGAAGCAATTACTGCAATTAAAAAAAGAGGCCGAGCAAAATTCTTGGGCCCATGCATATCTTTTTATAAGCCGAGACCAGGAAAAAGTATTTAGTCTGATAGATTTTATTAAAACAGAAAATAAAATATTGGACCAGGACATCAGTACGGTTGAGCCCGAAGAAGAGTCGGGAAAAAAGGGAGAGATAAAGATTTCTCAGATTAAAGAATTGCTGCATTCGATTAACCTAACGCCGTCCGGACCTTTGAGGCTGGCAATAGTCAAAAATTGTGAAAAGTTGAATCAATCTTCTGCAAATATCTTGCTCAAGACCTTGGAGGAGCCGCCTAGAAAAGCAATGATTGTTCTGACTGCCCAAAATAATTCAGTAATATCAACAATCAGATCGCGTTGCCGAATTTATCAGATCCCTGCCCTGCCAGATAATCAAAGTATAGGTAAAGAAGCGAGTGATTTTTTCCAATTTACTACTCTGGCTGAGGCGGAAAAGATAATCGACTTCATTGTGAAAGAAGAGCAAGTTGAAAAATTTTTAAACGAGCTGGTTGTCTTGGTTAGAGGCGAGCTGCTAAATTCTAAAAGTAAGAATTTTATAGAGTTATTACATCTTATTCATCAAATTAAAAATGATATAAAAAATAACGCAAGCTCAAAATTGGCAATGGAGTGCTTGTGGTTTAAGGGAAGAAAAGCATATGACAGAAAAAAGTGGAGAATTGTTCTTGAGGGTTGTAAGCGATGGTAAAATATTTAAATCTGATTGCGGTAAACTTGATATAAAAAATGGCGATCAAGTTTTATTTGAAAAAGATTCCAGCTCGGAAGTGGCCGTCGTGGTGTCTGTGAATAGTATCAGAGAAGAACTAGAGGCCGAGAAGGGTGAAGTTGAACAGGTTACCTTGATCCGCAAACTTACTGATAAAGATCTTCAAAAAATAGAAGAGCTAAAAGTCGAGGCAAAGCAAACGCTAATAAAATGTACGGAAAAAATAAAGGCCCATAAGCTAGAAATGAATTTGCTTGATGCTGACCTTTCCTACGATGGCAAAAAACTAACTTTTTATTTTTCATCTCCCGGCAGAATAGATTTCCGAGCGTTGGTTCCAGATTTGGCTTCGACCTTCAAAAAGCTTATTCGTTTACAGCAAGTAAGTTGCCGCGATAAGGCTAAATTTTTTGGTGGAATCGGCCGTTGTGGACAGAAATTCTGTTGCAAAAGGTTTTTGAAAAATAAAGGCGCAGTGGAAACTATTACATCCGAAATGACTTATGAACAAGGCATTGGGCAAATGGGCGCCAATAGATCTTTGGGCGTGTGCGGCAAATTGATGTGTTGTCTCGCTTTCGAGCAAGATTTTTACAAAGATGCAAAAAGAAAAATGCCATCAGTCGGGGAAAAAATCAAAACAAAAGAGGGCACCGGTGTCGTGATTGAACAAAATATTTTGAAAAATAAAGTAAAGATAGAAGTTGCCGATAAAAGGATTTTGGAGGTAGATTGTTAGAGATTGGCATAATAATATGCATTGCTGTCGCCTTGCTTTTATCGTTAAAAAATTTCCCGAAAACATCAGTAGTGGAAGAGGTTACACCTATGGAAAATTTTGAACCAGAGAAAAAAACCAGTTTGTTATTAAGACTATTCGGAAAAAAATCAAAGGAAAATGATATTATTTCTGAAATTGATAAAAACAAAAAAAATATTATCCCTCCATCGGAGATTAACAAGGCTTTAACCAATTTCAACGAAGAAGATCCCGAATTAGCCAAACTTTTGTATGCAGCCGACTCGGCCTTCATGCATGATAATCTACGTGAAGCTGAAGATTTTGCAATAGATGCTTTATCAAAAGATAAGAAATGCGGCAACGCGTATCTTATCATGGGCAAGATAGCCAGAACTAGGGGCACTTTCGATGAGGCAAGAGAAGCGTTTGCGGCTGCTTTGAAGTGTGACTCATATCTGGCGGAAGCGTGCTTTGGTCTTGGTCAGATAGAGGCAAAAGAAGAAAATTATTCTGTAGCTGTCGATCATCTGCAAAAGGCCGTGAATATTGAAAGAAGCCATGCTGACTGGTATGCAGAGCTGGGTAAGGCATATATGCAATCCCGTCAATTCAGTCGAGCCGAGAAGGCTTTAAAGAAAGCTGCTAGTCTTGATTTTGACAATAAAGAATACAAAATTCTGGCAACAGAAGCAGAGGAAAAAATGCGAAATATGTCTAGAGCATATAGGATTCGTTAGATTTTCAAAAAGAATACTTTTTCGGTTGAATTAAAAAGAAGAAAATGTTATAATCCTTAAGTAATTCTCTTATCCACCAAGGATGTATATTATGCCGTTGTAGCTCAGCTGGTAGAGCACACCCTTGGTAAGGGTGAGGTCACGGATTCAAGTTCCGTCAACGGCTCCATTCGACTCGTCGTTAACAAGTTAACTCCTTGCTCATGGTAAACCATTCAATTGAGGAAGACATTAATTTAAGTAACAAGTCGAATGACTCTGAGCTTGTCGAAGAGCCATGGAAAGTTTATATTGCTCAATCTGTTAAAACGTTAAGATTTTATACCGGCATAGCCATCAACCCCTTACGTCGATTGAATGAGCATAATTCAGGTAACGGATCCAAGTTTGCCAGAGATCAGGGTCCTTTAAAAATTGTATATACATCAAAACCATTTTCTTCAAAATCGGAGGCCAGAAAAAGAGAAGTCCAAATAAAAGGATGGCGATCTGAAAAGAAAAAATGGTTAGTTGATGGATTAATAACTTAATTTATGCTGGGGTAGCAAAGTGGTCAACTGCACCTGACTGTAAATCAGGCGGCTTCGCCTTCGTAGGTTCGAGTCCTGCCCCCAGCACCATTCGACTCGCTAAAACGGGATAATATCTCGCTCATGGCGGGCCATGCCGTCTTAGCTCAACGGTAGAGCAACTGTTTTGTAAACAGTAGGTTGTGGGTTCAAATCCCTCAGACGGCTCCAGTCGATCTTTGATCGACGAGTAGAAAGTTATTAAGTTTATAAAGTTCGAAAGAAATAAGGAATTATGGCAAAAGATGCTAGAAAATTAGTAACTCTTGAATGTACTGAATGCAAAGCTAGAAATTATCACACAGAAAAGCGCATGAAAGGTATGAATGTGATAAAAAGAATCGAGCTTGAAAAATACTGCAAACAAGAGCGCAAAAAAACTTTACATAAAGAAACCAAATAATTCGTTTGACGAATAATTTTCAGTTATCAACAAACAGTTTTCATTTAATTGGCAAATACTCAATTAACTGGTAAATTGTAAATTGTTAGCTGAAAATTTTGTATAGGGGTATAGTTTAATGGTAGTCCCGCCGTTCTCGAACAGCAGGATACTACAGCGGCTTTCCTGCCATTCGCGAATGGCAGGATCTCCAAAACATCTATATGCATTATGTTTATATATTGAGTCTACGCCAAATTTAAAAAGACGCATTAGCG
>JBBQQK010000064.1:0-6380 GCA_038216025.1 Patescibacteria group bacterium | reverse complement strand
AATTGATATGAATAAAGTTAGATCAACACTTTTTGTCAAGATCAAAAAGAGATATTTAAGAAATAGTATTAGAAAAGATAATTAATTAAAACTCATAACTGACACCTCTAGTTCAGCACCATTATTCGATTGGAAAAGACTCTTTAACCTTGTAAGCGTTAGTCTTTTGAGGCTACAAATTGACTATTGTAAAGTGAAGCGTAGAAGCCTTTTTTGTTCAATAATTCGTCATGGGTACCTTGCTCTACTATATTGCCGTCGTTCATTACCAAAATAAGATCAGCGTCACGGATCGTCGAGAGGCGGTGGGCTATGATAAAACTGGTACGCCCTTTCATAAGGTTGTCCATCGCTTGTTGAATCAAAATTTCAGTCCGGGTATCGACGGAACTAGTGGCTTCATCCAATATCAGAATGGCCGGATCGGCCAGCATAGCGCGAGCAATAGTTAGGAGCTGTTTTTCACCTTGTGATACGTTGCCTGCTTCTTCATCAAGAGTTGCATTGTAGCCATGGGGCATTGAGTGGATGAAATGATCGACATGAGCAGCTTTGGCAGCGGCTGTAATTTCGTCATCAGTCGCTTGTGTGTTTCCATAAGCAATATTTTCTTTGATTGTTCCGTTGAAAAGCCAGGTGTCCTGCAATACCATACCAAACATCTTTCTCAGATCGGTTCGTTTCATATCTTTAATGTTAACTCCGTCCACTTTGATTTCCCCTTTATTGATTTCATAAAAACGCATCAAAAGGTTTACCATAGTTGTCTTGCCGGCGCCGGTCGGACCAACTATAGCAACGCGTTGACCTGGTTTAATTTTGGCATTAAAGTTTTTTATTATAATTTTATTTGCATCGTAACCAAAAACCACATCATTAAAATCTACTTTGCCTTTTACTTTGTCTAATACGATCGGATTTTTGCTTTCCGCAACCTCGTCATCTTCGTCCAGGAATTCAAAAACTCGTTCAGCTGCAGCCGCGGTTGATTGCATTATGTTGGCGATATTGGCCGTTTGCAAAATTGGTTGATTGAATTGATTCACATATTGAATGAAGGCTTGAATATCCCCAATCTTAACATTTCCTCTGATTGCAAGATAGCCGCCAAGAACCGAAACTCCGACATACCCCAAGTTACCAAGAAAGCTCATAATCGGGTACATTAAGCCGGAAAAGAATTGCGATTTCCAGCCGCTCTCGTAAAGCTTCGAGCTAATCTCTTTGAACTTCGCTATTGAACGTTTTTCTCCGCCCATAACTTTCATCACATTGTGGCCGCTGTACATTTCCTCAACATGACCATTGATATGGCCCAGAGTTTCCTGTTGATCTTTGAATTGTGCTTGTGATTTTTTGATAATAGTCGTTACAAAGATCATTGACAGCGGTAAAATCAGGATTGCCACCAATGTCATTTGCCAAGAAATCGAAAACATCATGATCAAGAAACCAATAATCAAGGTAATCGATGTCACAATCTGAGTTAAAGACTGATTTAAAGTCTGACTGACTGTGTCGACGTCATTGGTCACCCTCGACAATACTTCGCCGTGAGTTTTGGAATCAAAATAACGCAATGGCATTTTGTTGATTTTTCGGGATATATCACGACGAAAATTGAAAGTTATCTTTTGGGATATGTTAGTCATTATCCAACCTTGGATGTAACTAAATATTGCGCTGATGGCATAAAGGAATATAAGAAGAATGGCAACGCTGGAAATTTTTGCAAAATCAATTCCCGGACGGGTCGATAGATCGATCGTTCTTATTTTGTCCAACCGGTCGGTAGAAATTTGACTGAGCGTCTCAGGCGGCATTTTGCTAATGATATCGGAGCCTGAAGTTCCAGACGGTATTTTTGTGCCAGGTGGCAGCTTTGAAGCAACTTGGTCGTAAACAGTTCTGTTGATATAGCCATCAACAATGGTATTGGTAACATTGCCTAGAATTTTGGGACTAAAAATTGAAAAAATGGTGGAAGCGATTGCAAAAACAAAAACAATCACGATTGAAACCCAAAACGGTTTCAAGTATCCGATTAAAGACCTCATAGTCTTTTTGAAATTTTTGGCTTTTTGGCCTGCTCCGATCATGCTGGCTGGACCGCCCATCATTCCTCCGGGCTGCCCTCCCTTTGGCGATGGAGATTCAATTTTTTTATTATGTTTGCTCACAAAAGCTCCTTTCCGGCATATTGAGGAGGGAATACATTTATGCTTCCTGTTTCCGAGGTCTCTAAATCGTCCTCCAGTTCTTTCTGAGATAGCTGGGAGAGAGCAATTTCACGATAGACTTCACAGCTTTTTAAAAGCGATCGGTGGGTGCCTTCTCCTACAATTTTGCCTTCATTCAATACGATGATCTTCTCTGCTGATATGACAGTTGATATTCTCTGCGCCACAATTAAAACCGTTTTATTTTCTGTTTCCTTTTTCAATGCCTTTCGTAGTTTGGCATCGGTCGTGAAATCGAGTGCGGAAAAACTATCGTCAAAGATATAAATTTCAGGCTTGCGAACTAAAGCTCTGGCAATTGAAAGACGTTGTTTTTGACCGCCGGAAATGTTGGTGCCGCCTTGGGAGATCGGAGTTTTGAATTTTCCAGGTAATCCTTCGATAAATTCGGTCGCTTGCGCCACTTGCGCCGATAGCTTTATTTCGTCGTCGGTTGCATTGGGTGCTCCGTATTTAATGTTGCTTTCGATAGTGCCCGAAAACAAAACGCCTTTTTGGGGTACGTATCCTATTTTACGCCATAATACTTCTTGCTCCAGAGATCGAACGTCGACGCCATCGATCATTACGTGGCCTGAAACTATATCATAAAAGCGAGGAATCAAATTGATCACTGTCGATTTGCCACTGCCGGTTGATCCAACGAAAGCAGTTGTCTGACCGGGGAGAGCGGTGAAGGATATATCTTCCAAAACAGGAACGTCTGCTCCGGGATAGGTGAAAAATACGTTTTTGAATTCTACCAAACCGGCCTTGTCCTTGATAGGCAGAGCTTTTTTGGGATCTTCAATCTCTGGCTTAGTCTCTATTACTTCAGCAATACGGCTAGCAGAAACTGAGGCACGTGGCACCATAATGAAAACCATCGAGAACATCAAGAAGGACATGATCACTTGCATTGAGTATTGCAAGAAAGCCATCATGTCGCCGATCGCCAATCTATTTTGATCAATCATATGGGCGCCAACCCAGATCGCTGCCAATGCGGAAAAATTGAAAATCAACATCATTATTGGTTGCATCACAACCATCAGACGATTAACAAAAAGGTTTAAATTGGTCAATTCGGTGTTGGTTTTATCAAATTTTTTCTCTTCGTATTTTTCGGCATTGAAAGCTCTGATCACACGCAAGCCAGTCAAAATTTCTCGTGTAACCAAATTCAGTTTATCAACCATGTTCTGCAAGAGTTTAAATTTGGGAAGAGCTATAGAAAAAAGCACTATGATAACGAGCAGCATAACTCCAACGGACAAACCCATGATCCACGTCATAGAAGGAGCTAATTGGTAAGCCTTAATAATGCCACCAATCCCCATCATCGGAGCCATTAAAACCATTCTTAAAATCATAACCAGCACTGTTTGGACCTGCTGAATATCATTGGTTGAACGAGTGATAAGCGAAGCAGTAGAAAATTTATTGAATTCGACTAAAGAAAAGCCCTCTACTTTAGAGAATAGATTATTGCGCAGATCGCGGGAAAAACCGGAGGCAATCTTGGATGCCAAGTAGCTGACGATGACCATGCAGACACCGCCGAGCAACGAAACAAGCAGCATCCGAAAACCGGTACTGTAGATAAGTGAATTATTCTCTCCAACAATACCTTCGTTTACAATTTTGGCCATATAATCAGGCAGTTGCAGCGAAGTCATAACCTGCACAAAAGTCAACATGATCAAGGCGATCAAAGAGTATGTGTAAGGTTTTAAGTGTCTAAAAAGTTTTAGCATAGATATATTTGCACACAATGGACCACTATTCTGTACAATAATGTGGATTTTGGCTGTTAATTTGCCTTTTTGTCCATTCCGGCTACTTGTCCTCCAACTTAATTTGAGTAAAATCTTCATTCATCTTTTTAACGAAATCTTCCATCACTTCTGGTTTCACTAACACCAAACCTTTATTTCCGGGACCAGAAAAAACTAAAAGTTTGTCTCCTATTTCTAAATTGAGCGCATTTCTAGCATTGACAGGTATGACGATCTGTCCTTTTTCTCCGACGCTAGCTGAGCCGTAGAATGATTTGTTGAACATAATGATCCTTTGATAAGTTATACTTTTCCTACATTTTATACTTAAACGAACTTCAAGTCAATTGAAAAGTTAACCACGAAACGACAACGGGATCGTTTTTCCAGACGCTGTAATTAATTCGGAATACCAGAAAGGTTTGAATAAATGTATGAAACGCATAACCTTTGCATTGCTATATTTTTGTTTATTAAGGTAATGTTATTAAGTATTAATCAAGAGGGATATTGTGGCCTTAAGAATAAAAAAAGAAATAGAGATCAACCAACAGTTCGAGGAAGCCCTCGATTTTTTGGAAAACTCGAGAAAGAATATTTTTATCACTGGCAATGCCGGCACTGGCAAATCAACCCTTCTTGATCTTTTTCGCAAAACAACCAAGAAAAATATAGTAGTTTTGGCGCCAACTGGTGTCGCCGCGTTGAATATTAAGGGTCAAACGATCCATTCATTTTTCGGTTTTCGCCCCGATATCAATTTGTCAAAAGTAAAAAGCTTGGGACAAAAAAATAAAAAACGTAAAGTGTACGAGAAAATTCAGATAATGGTGATCGATGAAATTTCAATGGTTCGAGCGGATCTTTTGGATTGCGTAGACCGTTTTATGAGGTTGAACGGCAAACATCGAGATCGACCTTTTGGCGGCGTCAAGATGGTGTTTATCGGCGATCTTTTCCAACTGCCTCCCGTTGTTACTAATAGCGATCGGGAAATTATTAAATTATCATACAAAACGCCGTATTTCTTCTCAGCTCATGTCTTTTTCACCGGTTTTCAAATGGAATTTTTGGAGTTGACCAAGATTTACCGTCAAAATAATCAATCTTTTATTGAGCTCTTGAACAAAGTCAGAAACAATACAGTTTCAGAAGAAGATTTGGATCTACTGAATAGCCGTCTTGATCAAACTAGCTATGTCGAAGATAAAGGTTTCAACATTTGTCTCACCACTACTAATCTATTGGCGGATACAATAAATCAGGAGAAATTGGTAACTCTCGAAAAAGAGTTGATTACAATGAACGGATCAATGACAGGTACATTCGATTTAAAGTCATTGCCAACTTCAAAGGAGCTCACTATTAAAGTCGGTGCACAGATAATGATGCTAAATAACGATTCTGCCGGTCGCTGGGTGAACGGCTCTATAGGTCAAGTTGAAAAGATCAAAGAAGTTGAATCCACTGATAGTGAAGGAATGAAAATTAAGACAACCGTGATCGAAGTAGTGCTCTCTGAAGGAAAAAAAGTCGAAGTAGCTCCTTTTACTTGGGAGATGTATAATTATTTTTATGACGACGAAAAGGGGATTATTGACTCTTCTTCCTCCGGTTCTTTTACCCAATATCCGATGAAATTGGCATGGGCCATAACTATTCACAAAAGTCAGGGCAAAACTTTTGATCAGGTGATTTTGGATATAGGCAATGGTACTTTTGCTCACGGTCAAATTTATGTCGCTCTCTCGCGATGCACCACTTTTGAGGGGCTTACCTTAAAGCGCCCAATCAAAAAACGCCATATCTTCATGGATGAACATGTCGTTAAATTCGTCGAAAAATGCCGATCATTGAATGACAATGGGGTTGTCTATGAAGAGGACGAATATTGCGATTACTCGGCAATGAATTTGTTTTAATCTTTTGACACAACTTTTAATATTACTCAGATCAATAGTCATGGATGATTCACTTTTTGGGATTAAAATGATACTATTATAAAATAAGAATAAGAAATTTAAGGAAAATAAAATGTCAAAAGATAAAAGTGCAAAAAAAGAAGTCAAAAAACCCAAGCAAAAGAAGAAAGTCAAAGGGCTTGGTCCACTAATCTCCAAATAGTTCTACAATCATCCTGATAAAAGGCAGATTACAAGAGTCGCTAGGGATACAGGTTAAATATTATACAATAAAAAGACCAACAAATGATGGTCTTTTTATTGTGCGTAAGCTAAAAATGGGGTTAATATCAAATTCTTGTTGCTAATTGTTCAAAATATACTCAATAATTTTTGCCCTATTTATTCTGGTCATGCCCCTATGAATACCTACTTTTTGTTTTAACCAAGAGAAGCTACCGTCTAGCGAATTGGTTGTATTC
>JBBQQK010000063.1:0-6392 GCA_038216025.1 Patescibacteria group bacterium | reverse complement strand
TTGTTGAACAGTTAGAATTAATAATTTAGCGAAAATGATTGAAAGGTGGTGATTTAAATGTTAAAATATTCAAGAAGCAGTATAAATTCTTCGTGAAATAATGGTTTTTGAAGCTAATAAAAAATGCACGTGGAATTTAGGTATTAAATAACTGAAATAAGAGTCGTGGAAGGATGGCAGATATGAGAAAAAAAATGTTGCTGCTCATCATGGGTATTAGCTTGGTGTCACTGGTCCCTTTGAGTGTTTTTGCAACGACTCCCCTGAATAACGTAAAATTAAATTCGCTTAATTCTATTGTGGTTCCGACGTTGACACCCGCACCCCGGATTAATGTCATACCGAATCCTCCGCTTGTGATCCCACCCGTATCGACATCTCCGCCCCTGATCAATATCATACCAAGACCTCCGCTTGTGATACCCATAACGACCCCTATACAGGTGATCATTCCAAAAGAACCGTCTCTCTCCACGGTTAAACTGGTGCCAGCTACCAGTCCCTTGGATCATTGGATGATACAGATGCCTGTTTTTGCTTTGGCAAATTTTCCCGACAAATTATTAACGACGGAAAAGGGATATATTGCTGTATTCGACGACGCGATGAACACGAATGATTACGGCCAATATAATGGTAAATTCACTCAACTGATGGCAAGTACAGATCTTTTGAATTGGCAGCCCAAGAATATCGATGTGAAGATGGGCAGCCTGGATCGTGTTGCCTACGCGAACGGAATTTATCTGGGGAACTTCAGCTATTCGTATGGAATGGATAAATTGACCTATACATCCAAAGACGGTTTGAATTGGACCGAGTCACCAAAGATAATCGGTAATTTTGCGGCTGGTAAAAATATCTTTGTGACTCCCTCAGGAAATAGTATTCTCTGGTCAAAGGACGGAGAAAATTGGACAAAGGCTCAAATTAATTCAGCTCCAAAAGATGCTATTCGAGATATATTCTTTGTGAACAATCAGTTTGTGGCCAAAGGATCTATCTTTGAAACACCCAAAGATTGGGACATTACCTTTGTCTCCACAGACGGCAAAACGTGGAAAAAATTACCTCAAAAAAGAGTGCTCGAAAACGTCAGTTTTAGGGAGTTGGCATATGGAAACGGTTGTTATGTTGGTGTGAGTTACGCCAGTACAAATATTCTAACCTCGAAAGACCTGATTAATTGGACCAAAGTTGAAAATCCTCAAATAGCGTACAATCGTGATTTGTATTTTTATCAGAACCAGTTTGTAATCGTGAGTGGTACAAGCGTTTTAAAATCAACGAATGGCCTTGATTGGAGCAAGGCCTGCACTTTTGATGGCGCATTAGCCGACCACTTGGTTTTGCACAATGGCACCTTTCTCTGTGCTATCCATAACGCAAACCCTGAATGGTCGAAAATGATGACCTCCAATGACTTGTCTACCTGGCGTGATCTCCACTTGCAAGATAGCAGCGATTACACGGCGATCGCCTTTAATAAAGATTTGGGTATTGCAGTCGGCAGCCCCGGGCTTTCAGCGATATCCAGCCAGGGTAAACCCTGGATATCAGGTTTGACTAACAAAAACGAACATCTGTCAGACATTGTGTATCAAAATAATATGTTCGTAGCGGTGGGAGACAAGGGGACTATTTTGACCACTGTCAATGGAAGTAAGTGGGAAGTGGCCAATTCCGGTACCAGCAATGATTTGCTCGGGGTCGCCTATCTTCAAGACCGTTTTGTGGCCTGGGGCAAAAAAGGTGTGATTCTGACCTCGCTGAATGGAACGCAATGGGAACTATTGAGTTCTAAATCGCAAGAAAATGTGCTCAAAGTGACTTATGGCAATGGTAATTTTGTGGTGCTTAATGAAAACGGAGTGATGCAAGTCAGTAACAATCTCAGCAATTTTGTGCGAGTGCCTTTGGCAAAGCTGAACCCGATTGACATTTCTTACGGCAACGGCTGGTTTGTTCTTCTCGACAAGGATGGACGCCTGGCCACCTCACCCGATGGCAAAGCGTGGACTGAGAATCTGAATTATTATCAGATCAAAGCCACTCATTTGGACTTTGCTATAAGCGGTCCGGAAAACGGAGCTTTTATTATGACGGGAGACGATAAAACTGCCGGATTTTCCACAAACGGAACCAACTGGACATTTGCCAATAAGTTAGATTTGCCTGTGATCAATAAAGTTGTTTTTGCCAATGACAGTGTCTATATTCTTGGCGGAGATCATATTATTTATAAATCAGGCAAGATTTTTGATTGGAATAAACTGCTGAACAATTAAGATAATAGATAAATGGAGGAAAAAATATGTTAAAAGGTTTAAAAATGTTTATCGCAGGGTTTATAGTAAGCACCCTATTATTGACTAGTACTATTGGGGTATTGGCTGCATCATTGGATGTTCCTGTGTCGGCTTTGCTAATGGGATCAATTAAAATGAAGCTTAATGGCAAAGATTTTAATCCTAAAGATACAGATGGCACTTATGTCCAGCCAATCATGTATAATGGTAGAACTTATTTGCCGGTTAGATCCTTAGCAGATGGATTAAAAGTTCCAGTAGACTGGGATAAAAACACTAAAACCGTATGGATTGGTGGAAGGACAGATGACATATCAGTGGATGCAAGCATGTATGGAGATTATTATGGAACCATTTTTACAAAAGATACTGATAAGCTGACGACTGCTGATTCAACCTACAAGTGGGGAATCTGCAATGGAGAGATTTTAGAAATGGCTTATTTTGGGTGCTTTTTGAAGCCTAATGGAAATTACAAGTACTTTACAGCCTCCATATTCCTAGATGAGGGCGTAAAGCAGGATCTGGTTATGGAATTCAGAAAAGATACTTATGATGGAGAAGTCATTAAGAGTATTACACTAAAGCCGGGAGAAACGACATCTGTTGATGTGGAAATCGCAGGAGTTAATAAGTTCTACATTTTGTCTAGCATTAAAATCGGACATGATAAGGTTTCAAAATTGGTTATCGGAGAGCCAATCTTTACAAATAAGAATCAGACAACGAATTAAAATTCACCGTAGAAATTTGTAGAAATTTATAGCAATATGGAAAATAATAGATAAATTTATAGGTGAGAATATGATGAAAAAAATAAGCTCGTTACTATTGGTTATTTTACTTTTTCTAGTTAACTTTACAAGTGTTAATGCTGATTCTACTCTGATTTTACCGGGTAAGGTGGTTTTGCCAGGCAATTTGATTTTATATAGAGCACCAGCAGCGCCTTCGGGACTAACTTCGGGGATTTATAACGGTAGCCTTGTAAATCTTACATGGATAGACAATTCAAGTAATGAAGAAAGCTTCACGGTACAAAGAGCAGAGTCTGGAGGGAGCTATGAAGATATTGCGACGGGTGTTACTTATCCGAGTATGTCCGATTATAATGCGGTGAGAGGTAAGGCGTATATCTATCGGGTAAAGGCTGTAAACAGCATATGGGGTGATTCTGCTTATTCGAATGAGACGACAATTGTTCTGCCGCTACAAGGCCCAACTGATCTTAAAGTAACTGCAGACAAGGGTATTGTGAGCCTTACCTGGGCAGATAATTCTTCTGCTGAAGAGCACTTTGTCATTGAAAGAGTTGCATCAGGTGGACCTTTTGTAGAGCTCGCCACGACTACTGCCAACACGACACAATATAAAGATGCTGATATTATAGCCGGATTAGGTTATACGTATAGAATCTATGCAGGAAATGTGACGGTTGAATCAGATTTCTCAAATGAAGCGAGCATTATTATCCCTGCAGCAGCGACAGTTCCTGCAGCACCTACAAATTTTAAAGCAACAGTAGCGGGTACAAACGTGAGTCTTACTTGGGTGGATAATTCAAATAACGAAAAACAATTTACCATTGAAAGAAAGGAATCGGGGGGGAGTTATACAGCTATCTGTGGGATTGCTACCGATGCAACAGGTTGGACGGACAGTAGCGTAACGGCAGGAAAAACCTATGTCTATCGCGTTTATGCAGAAGACAATAATTATATCACTTCAACTTATTCCAATGAAGTAACAGTCGCTATCCCAGCGATGCTTGTATTACCAGTTCTGCCGCCAACAGAATTAGGTGCGACAGTTTCTGCCGGCATCGTTGGGTTGAATTGGAAAGATAACTCAAGTAATGAACAAGGCTTTACAGTAGAAAGAAAAGAAGCAGGTGGAAGCTTCGCGTATGTTAATGGCGCGAGTGCAGGAATGACTACGCTTGTAGATAATAGTGTGGTTGCCGGTAAAACCTATGTATATCGAGCCAAAGCAATTAATAGTTCATTAGGGGATTCAATATATTCAAATGAAGCAACAATTACGATTCCTGGAAGCGTTGTTGCGGCTCCAACAGACTTAAAAGCGACAAAACAAGAAGCGAGTATTTCTTTTACCTGGAAGGATAATTCAAGCAACGAAGATCAATTTATGATCCAGAGAAAAGAAAAAGGGAATAGCTACATCAATTTAGCCAGTGTTGCTGCAAATCAAACTGCTTATACTGACAAAACGCCTATAGACGGTATAACCTATCTATATAGGATTAAAGCAGTTAGCACGACGCTAGGTGAATCTCTTTACTCCAATGAACTGACAATTTCATTATCACAAGCAACGGTAGATTATTCTTCCGCCAGTAGCTGGGCGATACCTGAGATTCAAGCAGCCATAGGCTATAAATTAACGACAGATAGTGTATTAACAGGATTTAGCAACAAAATTACCCGTGAGGAATTTTGTGAAATTGCTGTTAAGTTATATGAAGCAATCAGTGGTCAAACGGCACAGCCTGCAGCAAATCCATTTAATGATACGACTAATTCAGAAATTTTGAAAGCCTATAAATTAGGGATCGTCAAGGGAATCACTCAGAATAGCTTTGCGCCAGATAATGCAATAACGCGTCAAGAAATAAGCGTCATGTTGTTGCGCGCCTTGAAAGAAGCAAAGCCAAATGGCGATTATAGCATAACCGGGGCACCCGTTATAGCTGATGAAAAAGAAATCGCTACTTGGGCAATGGAGTCGGTTAAGTATATGAACAAAGCGGGAATCATGAATGGCACGGGAGGCAATAATATTAGCCCAAAAGGCAATACAACAAAAGAACAAGCCATTGCTTTAATTAAGAGAATGTTTGAAAAATATAACTAATTGATAAAACATAAAAGGGACAGCTTCGAGCTGTCCCTTTTAATTTAAAGAGCTAATTTCTTTGCCATTGGAAAATCAGTAATTTTAAAGTAATCCGTTTTATGGCTCCTTTAATTCTCATTTTAAGAGAAATGTGACATAACTAAAGCTGAATATTACGCTTTTATTTAACTCTATAAATTAAAATTTATGAGTACTCGGTTTTAATCTGAATAAACTGGAGCATCATTATGCAATGAGAATATTTGATGGCACTATTACGATAGACAAAGACAGTTTGGTTGAAGCGGAAACACATGAGAAAACTAAGAAGATGCCTAGTGGTCGGAACTTAAAAAGCTGTCATTGATACTCAGATTGTCCTATTGTAGCTTACTTTTAAATCTCCCAAAATTCATGGCACAATAACTATCGAGGTGCTCTAGTGATACCATTAAAAATAGACACGTTTATTGAAATTCTAGTAATAGAGCGTAATTGAGTTGATTACAAAGAAGGCGGGTCTCTCAAAAATTTCGCCCGGCATCTATTATGCCAGACACTCACACATTAAAATCTGAAAATATATCTTCCTTCTTATTTGTACAACTCATTTTTTGAAAAAAGGTCACAATATTCTAGCTGCTGCTGATAAAATGCATCATGGTCGTCCTCTGTAAATACTGACTTTATATCCTCCTCTAAAGTTTTATCTTGTCCTACAATATCTGGATAAGTATAAGCATAAAAATAAGCACGTTGCTCCCAAACAGCTTCTACACTGACTGGGTATCTGAAGTCCACGTCCTGACTGTCAAAATATGTCGTCTTATTTTGAATCTCCTGCGGTTCAAATCCATTATTTAGGAAACGCTTTGTTTGTTCATAAAAATGTCCGGAGCCACATACAACCAATATTTTTGAATTTGCAGGAATTGTATTCAACTTATTATCAATATTTGCAAATATCATATCATCACGCTTATCATTTGTTGTACTTGATTGAAAACTATTATCCACAACCCACCAATCAATCATTTCTACTGCAATATCGTTATCTGTGCAATGACTATATACAACGGTCATATCTATCGGCCCATCCACCACGCCATAGTCTTTGAAATACTGTTCTCGTGCTTCAAGAAAGACAACGTCTGGCTGTACATTCTGAACGACACTCAAAAGGTCTTCCATCGAATAGTTAATCCATTTATTAAAATGATTTTCATG
>JBBQQK010000062.1:0-6418 GCA_038216025.1 Patescibacteria group bacterium | reverse complement strand
TGTACATTCTTCCATTCATAAAAATCACCTCCTTCCGCCCAGGTTGGTGGTGATTTTATTATATTTCAATGATTTTAGTAACGCTAACGCTTCAAACGCACACACCGGCTAACGCCGGTGGTTTTTCCCTTTAAAAAAAAGCGCCCCCGGACCGATTGGTCTGGGGGCTATGTGTTTCCTATTTCTATGGACCCGTTCGCCCTCGCACTGCTCGTGCTGGTGTAGCTGTTGCAGCTGGTGCAGGGGCAGCCGGCGCAGCCGGTGCCGTGCGCGGTGCGGGTGCAGGTACCGGGCGAGGTGCAGGCGGTGCCGAAGCAACCATCCTGATCTCCGCCGGCGGCAAATTGACCTGCATGAGGCCAACGCCAACCGGCATCTCCCGAGCACCGCTCGAGGGTCCGACCCTCAATGAGAATGACGAGTCGGAGCCGCTATACTCCATCTCCTCGCCTCGACCTCTACGGGCCGATTCCCCCAACCGCTGCGCCATGTTGGCCATCTCTCGGATCCTCGTCCGCTCAACGATGGCCTCGCGTAGGCACTCGCGATTGGTCTGACCGTTATTAACGGCCATGGTTATAAAAAGGGCCATTAACCCTCCAACTAGGAGGAAGCCCAGAATACCCAAGAGCCAGTACAGGCTCTGTGCATCACTCATTCCCGTTCTCCTTTCGATCGGAGGAGCTTGTACCCCTACCGGAACGACGACCACATTTGGTCTGTTTGCATGGTAGCGAGGCTGCGGCTTATAGTAGCCGCTTCTTCTCGGGGTGGCAACATGTCGTCTTTCGACCTTATACACCACCTTGTTATTCTCAATCCTGACCAAGGAAGTTGCAGTCGCATGTGCCGATGGAGCCTTATTATAGCTCTGCTCGGCAACAGTCGAACTCTCAGTCGGCGCCGAAGCGCTATACTGAGAATAACTCGTCCCACCGTCCCGGAGGGACACAGCAGACTCTTCCTGGCCATGCATGCCAGCGTCGCCGGCGTAAGCCGTAACGCCCAGCATGGCGATGATGAATGCAAGAGCAACCATCATTTTTTTCATTATCATTTCCTCCGATGTCCCTCCCGTAGGAGTGGTTTTTCGTATAGGTTTGGAATGTACGTATTTCTTAAGTGTCACATTTTAAACTTATTTGTCAAGTGACAATCGGGCTTAAAAAAAGCGCGACACTGTGCCGCATAATTCACACGCAGGCGGAGGGGGGACCTACGTCTCGATAAGCAAAAGCCTATCGGGAGGAATTATGCAGCACACTATCGCACTTATATTTTTAATCTTCCGTATATCTATAGATTGATTTCCCATCCATTTCCCTCGTATGCTTCCCTCAGGCTTGAGAACTCCCTCTCTCACCCTCAGAACACGTAATTATAGCATACACGTTTATATTTGTCAATACCAAGGAACATTTTGGAGGTATTTCACGCTCAGAAATAGAAATATGACCATTTTCATGGTCATATTTCTGACTAAACTCTGACTACTTAGAACCTTTATTCTTCGTCTTCAGTTTCTTTGTCCTCATCAACAACATCCTCTGCAGGCGTACTTTCGTCTGCTTCTTCTGCCTCATCGATCACGACATCTTTCGATGCCTCTCCGGCCTCAGCCGTATCGTCCACAACTGGAATTTCGACTGGAGCAGCTGGTTCATCTTCGCCAGCCACAATAGCCTCAACTTCTTCATCTTCGTCTTCTTCTGAGCTTTCGATAGCTCCTGCGTCATATTTATCATCGCCTTCTTGTAATTCCACATTCGATTCGGGCAATTCGTCTTTTAAGGCCTCTTCTTCATCTGTTGGATCGTACATTTTTCCTCCTGCTAGCTCCCGCGCGACCAAACGAGGGATAATTATTTATTAATAATTCAATTATCCCGAAAGTTTCACACTCAGTCAAATTCAAATTTTATCTTCTCGAATAAATTGCATTGCATGAAGATACGTATGCAAATTATGCAAGGTAGCCAAACGCAATCCCAGAATTTCGTTTGAGCGTAACAAATGTGAAATATAAGCTCGGCTATATCCCCTGCCGCAAGCTGGGCAAGCACATTTTTGATCTATCACTCCCCCATCCGTGCGGTATTTGGAATTAAGAAGATTTACACTTTCATATTGATTGGAAACTGAAAACTGAGAACTGGAAACTATCCGTCGATAGACGGATCCATGTCTTGCCATTCTTGTGGGTAAAACACAATCAAACATGTCCATGCCCAGTTTAGTGGCCATCAGGATATCGTCAGGAGTGCCTACTCCCATCAAATACCTCTGTTTATCTTCGGGGAGCATCTCCCCCATCTGCTTTACAACATCCCACATATCACGCGTTTCTAGATCAACCGCCAATCCGCCAACAGAATATCCATCGAAATCAAGCTTAATTAATTCCTCTGCGCACCAAGTTCTCAAATCAGGATAAAGTCCGCCCTGAACTATTCCGTGGAGAAGAGGACGCTCTTGCAAGTTTTCAGTCTTTAGTCCCAAGTCTTCAGTATTACTTACGACTGACGACTGATGACTAGTAACTCGTTCCAAAAAATATATTTTAGACCGTTTCGCCCACTCAATAGTTATCTCACAAGCTCGTTTAATCTCGTTCTTCGTTGCCTTACCGCTTGGACAAAAGTCTAACGGCATCAAGATATCCACACCTAGATCAAGTTGGATTTGAATCACTTTTTCGGGCGTAAACATGTGTTTAGAGCCATCCAAATGCGATGTAAATTCTACTCCCTCATCTGTAATCTTAACCAGCGATTTGCCCATGCTTCGTTTTGGAATTGAAATTTTATTATTAGAATTTTTCTGGCTATTGTCGCTTGCGTCTTGGCTATTTTTTCCAAGAGAAAATACTTGATAACCTCCCGAATCAGTCAAAATCGGTCCGTCCCAATTCATAAAAGAATGCAATCCGCCTATTTTTTTTATCAGCTGTTCCCCTGGACGCAAGTATAGGTGATAAGTGTTTGATAACACGATTTGAGCGCCTAAATTTTTGAGGTCTTCAGACGAAACTGATTTTACGCTACCCTGCGTTGCCACAGGCATAAAAAAGGGCGTTTTAATCGTCCCATGGGGTGTGGTGAGCTCCCCTACTCTCACACCATTTTTAAGTTTTTTGATGAGGTTATATACCATAAGTCATTATTATACAATAAAATAGTGAATAAATAAAGAAGGGACTGACAAATTTCCGCCAGCCCCCTACTCAAGTACTCCCATGCCTCATAGAGCAGGCACCGGTAGGCGCCAAATGTTCCCTAGGCGTCCAAAGATTCCATTGCGCAATCTTCTCAAGATTCTGCGTCTCATATGGCGTTCCCCCTTTCCAAATCGAATACATACAATATTATTGTATACCTTAAATAACAAGGAAAAAAGCAAACTAAATTAAAATGCGGACGCTCTCTCGTTGAGAACGTCCGCAACTGTGATCACGACTTGATCGGCTCCCCTTTATAATGAACCCTCAATGAGCCGACTACAGGAATTCCGTTCCTGTCTTTTGGCCTCAGATCCGTCCATGTGACAGGCTTTCCTCTACGCCAAGTTACCAAGGACACTCTTGGGCGTCCTTCGCTTACCTTTCTCGTCCTATTTTCCATTTTCCGTACTCCTGGGCGAAAAGTGATTGTGCTGCATATTATACATTAATTTATAACTAAGTCAACGAAAAAAAGCCCCGAGGGGCTCTTTTTCGTTGCTGATCAACTTATCAGCTTATAGCGAACACTTATTTCATTTCTACAGTTGCGCCAGCAGTTTCAAGTTTAGCTTTAGCAGCTTCTGCATCTTCTTTTTTAGCACCTTTGAGGACTTCTTTTGGAGCGCCATCAACAAGGTCTTTAGCTTCTTTAAGGCCAAGTTCTGGTTTGATTTCTCGAACAGCCTTAATTACAGCAATCTTTTGTGCACCAGCACCGGTAAGAATAACGTCAAATGCGGTCTTCTCTTCTACTTCTGCGGCTTCACCAGCAGCAGCTGCAGGACCAGCCATCATAGCCATAGGAGCAGCAGCGCTTACTCCGTAGTGATCTTCAAGAACTTTAACGAACTCTGAAAGATCGAGAACTGACATTTTATCGATCTCAGCGATCAATTTTTCAAACTTTGCAGGAATTACAACTTCCTTTTTTTCTTCTTCCATTTTAATCTCCTAACTTATTATTTTTTATAATTAATACTTACTTATCATACTGAATTTATTTCAATATCCATTTACCAGATTATGCTTCTTTTTTCTCTCTCAAAGCATTCATCACGTTGACCAATCCGCGTAGGTTTCCGGCGAACACATTTACCATACCATTGAGCGGTGCAGCGATTGTGCCAACCAATTGTGCTCGAAGCTGATCTTTGGTTGGAAGCGAAGCCAATTTTGCGACCGAAACATGGTCAATAAACTTCTTTTCCATGATACCGCCCAAGATCTCAAGTGCTTCATTTTTCTTTGCAAACAAAGTAATCTCTTTGGCTGGCGCTATCTCGTCTTCCATTGCAAATGCGATAGCAACCGGTTTTTTGAAGACGCTCTCATCGTATTCGATTCCACCCTTTTTCAAGGCGATCTTAACCAATGTATTCTTTGCGACTGTGAACTCAACGCTCTTGTCACGAAGAACCCTTCTTAATTCTTCCGAATCCTTAACTTTCAATCCTTGATAATCTACGATGACAGCCGATTTCATTCTTTCGATCTGGTCATCGAGTTTGGCAAGCATCTCTTCTTTTTGTACTTTAGTCTTTGCCATCTGTTTCTCCGAAACAATTCACAAGGAACAGTTTCCAATAATCAAAATATTTTGAATATTTGTTTGATTGATTATTAACTGGTTATTGTTTCTTGAGTATTGGTTATTAATAATTATTACCATCCTCCGCGCTAAGCTTTGGAAAGATTGTTTAACGACACTTGGCCATTAAATAAAAAATCTGCGCTTCCGCAGACATAAATGAGCAATTGTATTGCTTTATCTTTTTGCCTAGGTAGGAAATTAAGCTTGCGCGCCTACTGTCTACGGAATGTTTATGAATTAATATTAACACATTAAGCAAAAAGAGTCAACAATTACAAACCCGAATCCGAGAACCTCCCGAAGTGTCATCCTGAACTTGTTTCAGGATCCCAAGCTATATAAAATTGAACACGAGATGCTGAAATAAATTCAGCATGACAGAAACTCACCCGATGTGGCCGCAACCAGGGCAGTGATTTGCATCACAAAAAATAGCAAAGGAAATAACGATTAGCTCAACAGCAATTATCGCAATACAAAAGTTGATAGTATTATGCAAAATTTTAACTCTATCAGCAATTTCGCTACGAACCGATTGATATTCAATATTTTTATAATTATTGTCTTCCACGCCATGAATATACATCAGTTTCTGGTATTTTTATAGTACTGAAGCTACAATACGAAAAATCGCCCCGGAGTTTCAGGACGATTTTCCATCATATATTTGCTTGTGTGCTTATTTAACGGATACGAGTATGCTTGGACCCATTGTTGAGGTCAGGTATATAGAATCAATTCTTCTTGAAGGCAAAACGGATAGAACTGCATCATAGTTTTTCTTAATTCTTTCAGGACCGAAAGAGATTTTTCCAAGAGCCATATGGACAACATTGGTTTTATCTGCTCGATACTCTACTTTTCCACCTTTTAGCTCAGCTGCCGCTTTCTGTACATCTTCAACAGCAGTACCGGCCTTTGGTGAAGGCATAAGTCCTTTAGGACCCAAAATTTTAGCAAGACTAGCCAACTTAGGCATCATTTTGACATCGGCAACCATGATATCAAAATCAAATTTGCCAGCTCTAATATTTGCGATGACATCATCAATGTTAGCTTCGGTTACTTCCAAAACGTTCTTTTCTTTTGCAACGCCGCCAGGAAGTACTACTAGACCACGTGGTGGAGTTTTTTCTTTGCTGGATATTTTAACGTGTAATTCAACGGTAGCATCAAATTTAGCCGGTGAAGTTTCAAGAGCAAGAGCAATTGCTTCATCGATCGCATATGCTTTATCTTTTTCAATCTTTTCAGCCAATTTGCGGTAATTTTTGCCGTGACGTGGCTTTCTTCGTTTTTGCTGAGCAACAGTCTGTTTTTCTTCTTTTTTGGCTTCTTTCTCAGCTGCTTTTACAGCCTTTTCTTCAATCTTTGCTGCTTCTTCTTGCTCTTTTCGAGCTTTTTCTCTCTCTTCAGCCTCTTTCAAAAGGTCTTTCTCGGAAACGACTTCTTCGGTCGCATCTTCTTCGCCGGCTGGCGAATTTTTGGCATTTTCTTTTTTTGCCATTTTTTCTCCTTCGTGGTTCAAGCGGTTCGCCGTTGGCGACCTCCCACTTTTATAATTAATATTGAGATTATATTAAAAAAGTATCGTTTTGTCAATCCGG
>JBBQQK010000061.1:0-6577 GCA_038216025.1 Patescibacteria group bacterium | reverse complement strand
TCTTCACGACCTCTTGAATAGTGGTAAATCGCATATTAAATTCTTCGGGATTTTGATAATCGTCCAGCAGCCTTTTAAATAATCTCTTTGTGTTAATTAATTGTGATTTTGTCATACAAACTATGAGGACTACAGGAAAAGATTCTCCGACACTATCTTCCCAAGTATTTTGGAAATAGAACTCCAAGTAATTTTTTAACCTCTTTTTAACTGAGAAAACGGGAATATTTAAATCCAGTATTTCCAACAGGAAATACTTATTCAAAGGCCCCTCCTTTTTATTTAAAACAAGCTGGGGACATAACTCAGCTAGAGTATAAAAAATCGAATTTTGATTAGTAATCTCAGCATAAGTAAGAACCTCAAAAGATTTATTCTCATCATCTTGATTGCGAAGTTTTAGACAAATATTGGCCAGAAAAACGGATCTATTTATAAAGCTTTCTGACCGTTCGCCTTCCCGATATAGCTTTCTTATTTGAGTCTTAGAGCAATCATCTTGTGTCTTTAGAAATCTGATACCATTTGCGCCGATATAGTAAATTGAAGGCTTAATATTTTCGCCTGGTGCTGTTGAATATATTCGTTCGATATAATCTTTTTCTTTTAGATCTTTGAGCCATTCATTGATTCTTTTTGGATCTTTGTGGTTTAGGAATAGTTGTATTTGTGTTCTGTTTAGAAATCTAAATTTATAGAGAAGTATGAGTATTTCCTGTTGTTTGTGAGTGATGGATTGTAGTGTATTTTTTTGCATAGTTTGTTGTCTTTTTTTGATATGAGTATTGTGTTGTGTAACTTACTTTTTTTACCGAACCTACCTAACCTATGTTTAGTAAGGTAAGTGCAACGATATATCTATTATCCAATCTTAAAGTCGCTAACTTTTTGTCCTAGGTGCTAGGACAAAATAGCTATCGCTATAATCCAAGTTTTTTTGTCTTTTGCTGAACATTACTTGCTAATTTTTTTCTACCAATATTAGGCTTTAACTGCTCTTCCAGCCGCCCTGAAAATAACCTTTCTAAATAATCTTCAACTTCAATTCTCGGCGTCGTGTGCTGTTCTCTAGAATTGACAATAACCTCTTTTTTAATCTCTGCATTAGTGTCAACATTAAGCGGAACCGTTTGACCGGAAAAAGCGTTTTCGCTATTTTCATTCGTCACTTTCATATAAAAATGATAAGGCGGTAAATTTACAATATCGCCCTTTTCAACTTCCGGCTCCATAAACGGAAGTATGAACTTTTCATCATCGGGACTGGCTTTCAAACAGACGATAGTATTGGCATTACCAGCTACAACTTTCAAGATATTCTGGTCTTCGACTTGCGCAATATTTTGATGCGAGGCGGTCAGCGAAACATGAAACTTTCTGCCCTCCGATGTGATCTCGGAAAATCTTGGCGTGGCAAAATTTTGAAATTCATCGACATAAAGAAAAAAGTCTCGTCTTTGTTTTTCCGGTATTTTTGTTCTTTGATACGCCGCCATCCAAATAAGCGAAGTCAAAACTACGCCGAAGAAAAAGCTCTGGTCTTCGCCTAAGTCGCCCTTTGAAAGATTGACCAAAAGTATTTTTCCTTCGTCCATAATTTGACTCATACTAATGGTGCTTTTTTCCTGTAAAAGTATGTGGCGGGACATTTTGGAGGTAATAAAACTACCGAGCCTTTGAGTCAGCGGAGCCGTCACGCTGGATAGCTGCATCGTGCCAAGCAAAGAAAATTCTTTTTGCCAAAACTGTTTCAAAACAGGGTCTTTCAGGCCTGCAGAGGCTCGTTTTTGGAAACTCTTATCAGTTAGTAGTCTTTGCAATGTATAAAGGCTGGGGTCGGGCATTTGGAGAGCTGTGAGGGTAGCGTTGCGCAAGATGTGCTCCATTCTAGGCCCCCAATATTCTTTGGCGGTAATCTTTGCAAATACCGATATAACCGAGCTGGTAATCCATTCTTGAGCATCTTCATTGTTTAAAAAATTAATCCCAGGAGACAGTAAATTCAACCCGATTGGAAAATCTCTATCCGAGGGGTCAAATACGATAACGTCTTTTCGCCTATACTCCGGAACCACTCGTAATAATTCTTGCAACATATCGCCATGAGGATCAAAAACAGCCAATCCTTTACCGCTGACCATATCTTGATAAATCGCATTAGTAAGCAGTGTAGTTTTTCCCGTGCCCGTCTTGCCGATCACATACATATGCTTTTGTCTTTGTTCCAAACTTAATCCGATTGGTAAGTTTTCACCCGCAAAGTTATTAACCCCGACTACAATGTCCAGATGTTCCGAACCATTTTTTAAAGAAAGAGGAGCCGGAAGCTCCCTACTTTTAACCCTGATCAAATTTTCGGCATGCGAATTTGACTTGAATGGAAAATGATAAAGCGCTCCGACTTCGCCAGAGGATAGAATTATCGGGGAATCGCAAAAACGCATTTTAAATTGCCACCATTTAAATTTATCAAAAAGTTTTATTGGCAAACTGCGTTTTGGAAATAACGATTGCCCCAAAGAATGAGTAAAACTGAAAAATGAAGATCGCAGCCCTTTTTCTCTTGCAGACAAATCTTTTTCTTTTATGATTAATAAAGTTCGAATCTTTCCCTCAAACATAGACTGATTAAGTTTGTTTTTAACCGGCTCTTCAAGTTCTTTTATTTCAGTTGTTTTTGCGCTCGTATTATTCCTTGGTAAAGGATCGCCCGAATTTCCTCCAACAAATTCGGCCAGAAATAAAAGCGGAATCATAGCAATTCGAACCAGCGATTCGATCACAATTGTTATCAAGAAAAGTATATACTGGATCTTGTCAGTCGGCATTTTGTTTTCTTTGGCATTGCGAATTTTTCTTTTATTATTACTTCGAATAGGCCGAAGGATAACCTGCATCGCCATCATCTCATCTGGTTTTAGCTGGGTCATATTTCCTGTCAAATACGCCAACGGGTCATGATTTTTGAGATCTTCTTGCTCATCTAGCGGATAGGAAAAATGTTTTGAAAATACATACTCAGTAATTCTAAATTTTTGAATCGGCCGAAGATTTAGGGGCAGATAATCGATTGATTCTTTAATTTTAATCCCTGGTAGATATGAGCGCATATTTTTCTCAATCGCTTTTGCCATATTTTTATGGACTCGCAGTATATACTTTATGCCATTTTCTTTTTTTGATACTATCTCAAACGAACATGAAACATATCGAAGCAAAAGTCGGTCAACTATCGTACGCTGGCTTATAAGTCCCTCAATTAGTGAAAACATTTGCGATGTAGAAACAGAGGCTATTTCAGTAATATTCGGAGGCGAAATTTCTAAAAAAATATATTCCTGACGAAGCTGATGGAATAGATCAATCAGTTTGACTAGCAGTACAATTAGCAGCCAAAAAATAATTAAAAAAATAACGGCGTAAGCCGTATACTTGAGGAGCAGGAGAGAAAAGTATGAAATAGTATGAATACTAAAATCAGACAAGGTGATATTGGGGAATAATTTATCGCTTATATTTTGCATAAACATTCCTGAAAAGTGTTACATTAATCACCCTCCTTTTATTAAGGTTTATCATAGAAAATATCGCGTGTAAATAGCCACATGAGGCAAAAGTCCATATTCTGCTTTAATCTTGGCAATTTTGAATTACCTTTTGTTTCAGTTCATAGCCATCACAATGGCTCAATAAACCAGTATATGACGATAAGTTCTTTTCATTAACTCTCTTGAGCATTCTCTTTTTTGTTTTAGTCCTCAGTACAGTATGATGTGGTAATACTACATAGCCTAAAAAATCTATCCCTTGGCTCATCTTTCGGATGGATACTTTATTGGGGTGTAGCGACAGTTTTAAATTGTTACTGAGAAATTCGCCAATTAATTTAATTAATTCATGTAGCTCTTGTTCGTTACCACTCAATATAACAAAATCATCGCAATATCGAAGGTAATATTTAATCTTTAATTTATGCTTTATAAATTGGTCGAGCTCATTCAGATAAACATTGGCGAAAAGTTGGCTTGTTAGATTGCCTATGGGGATTCCTTTGCCACTAGCGGACGAAGTCTCTCTCTCTCTCTCTCTCTCTCTCTCTCGATTTGTGAAGTGCAATCAAAAAGCCCAAGTTTAACACTAACAGGCTTGGTTGGCTTAGTAAAACTTGCAATGATCTCTTTTAAAAGCCACAATGTATCCGAATCTGAGATTTTTCGCTTGATTAACGAAAGCAAAATACCATGATCAACCGAATCAAAAAACTTTCTAACATCGCATTTCAAAGCGTAACAAGGGGCTGTGTTATTTTTACTGACTTTCCTGGTAAAACCTTCAAGTCTAGCGACAGCCTTATGTGTGCCTTTATCCAATCGACAAGAATAAGAATCATAAATAAAACCTTTATCAAATATGGGATAAAGAATCCTATACATCGCATGGTGGACTAGTCTATCTCGAACAAAAGCTTTGTGAATGATTCGGGCTTTGGGATCATTAATGTTAAACCGTTGATATCTTCCATGTTTATAGGTAAAATTAGTAAGGTCATAATTTAACGATAAGATATTCACAAGAAGTTGCTGCGCAAAAATGCGTACGTCAACTTTTTTCTTTTTATCAATAATGAATTCTTCCCAAGCAACTAGTAAATTTTCAATAGATATAATTTGAGGATAAAGATGAGAAATAACCTTCACGAAAACTCCCAATCTAACTTTCCACCCGTCATAGAACGATTAAAAAGTGCTTATAAACAATGGATTTCAATAGAGCGAAATTTACCAAAATGCGAACGATTTGGGTTAGGTCAAAAAGTTGATGTACTATTTACCGATCTCTTGGATATTTTACAAAAAGCATCATTCTCACACATAGACACCAAAATATTATTGCTTACTCAATCCCTGTCCACCATCGATTCGATCAGATTCTTTATCCAACTCTGCTGGGAGCTAAAACTTATTCCGTTGAAGCAATTTACTTTAATTGGTCAAGATATAGAGGAAATCGGCAAAATGATTGGCGGTTGGAGGAAAGGCCTAATAGCAAAAACTTCCACCGAAGCGGAAGAAAAGAAATGAGTCGCGAGGGAGACGAACCGGTTGTCAGCATTCCACGAGTTCGAATTCGAGACAGGATAAGCATAGACGTTCCAGTCGTCGGAGTCCGAGTTCCAGTTGCAGTTGAACACCCAGTAATGTGCTGCCTACCTTCCAGAAGCCACTGCGAGCAAAATTCATTGCCACGCTGTATTTTATTTGAGACATCAAAGTCTCTTAATAGACAGCACCGATTCAATTCATTTTTTTAAATCTTTAAGTCCGCTCTTGCTTAAGGCGTGCCCGAAGCAACTCTGGAAAATAAAGTTAAAGGAACGTGGCCAAAAGCCAGCTAATCAGAAAGGGCAGCCGTTGCGCTTCACGATTCCTTAAGTATTTTAACATAAAAAAATGGGCTTTTCTACTGCTCTTGCGAGTTATAGAAAAGCCCGTCGGAATCGACCGCCACTTCGTGGCGGGAAGGGTCAAAGATTCAAAGAGCCACAGCTTAAGGCCATAGCGTCTAAGAATCAGCGAGGGAGACGAACCGGAGGCCAGCAGCCCACGAGCACGAAAACGAGACAGGAGAAGCAAAGACGAACCAGCCGACGGAGACCGAGCGCCAGCTGCAGCGGAACACCCAGTCGGTGCCTTCGATAAAGAAGAAGTTCCCCCAACCGTTAACCAGAAGGTCTCCTTCTTCACCATGCCCCTGCTTTTCCATCATCTGAAATGCTCTACCGAGCATCTTGGCTTTATCGCCAAGCTCAGTTAAGATCGGAGAAAACTTAGACGATGTATCAAGCCGATGAGTCCGAACAATCTCGGCATCTCTGGCTGGCTCCATGCCTATACTGTCAAATAATGCCACAAGATCAGGATCCACGTAGCCGATAACTACTTTGGCAGTCTTCCTGTCTTTCTGCGGAGTTACCTTGAAGTTATCCCTAGGCGAGAATGGAGCGATGGCTGGCTGCTCGACTTCTTTGACAAGCGTGAGCAGTTTAGCCATAACTTTCTTGATCTCTGGCCAGATCTCTTTCTCCTTACGAAGAAACCTTTTCGTGGCCGCAACCCATTCCGGATCAGTCAATTTTTCGAGAAGGTCGCAGACGAGTCCAATCACTTCGATAGGAAGCGTCACGAGCTTTCTCACAGATATGCCGAGCATGTCTTTCATGGTCAGCTAATCTCCTTGCGCACCTGCCCATTGCTGAGTCAGGCTCTGGCTGAGATCTCTCTAAGTCAGACTTTGCGCTATTGCTCCTTAGAGCTTATTTAGCTACCTAATAGATAACCAAGTAAACGCTAGGGAACATTTGTCAAAGTAACACCTGATATTGTAGCACAATCAGGTTAAAATGTCAATATGGGTACGGTAAAAAATTTCTCTCACCTACGCATTAGATCAAAATAAAAGGTTACCAAGAAGCGATCTTTAATTATCTGTATTTGGTTCCCGTAGAGACCTGTTAATTTTAAATATTTGCTCTATCATAATGTCTAGTTTTCTCTTTAATATTAAGGGGTTTAATTGA
>JBBQQK010000060.1:0-6820 GCA_038216025.1 Patescibacteria group bacterium | reverse complement strand
TATTGATTAACCATATAATTTTTTTATAGCTGATAGATTGCTTCGTCTCTAACGTTCCTCGCAATGACTAAATTATTAAGCTTAACCACTTTGACCGCGAACTTTGTAGTTCGTTCTTCAAGATCAAAGGTTGATTTTGAGTCATCCATTTAAATGTGATTAATTATTTGAATATTATTTGGTTATTGTTTCTTGTAATTTGTCCCTTGTCCCTTGCTATTTGTTTCTTTCTTAACTTTTAAGCAGTTCTGTTGCTTTTTTAACTCTTTTTACCGTCTCTTCTTTTCCTAATGCGACTGCCAGCTCTGCTGGTGATGGCGAACGTTCCTCTCCGGATAAGGCGACTCTGACCGGCCAAAATAGATCACCGTTTGTCAGCTCATTTCTCTCCACTGCAAGACCCAATTTCATCTGAATCTCTTGCATATTCCATTTTACTTCGTCTATCGAGGCCAATTCTTCAAGTGATATAGCTAGGCCCTTAGAACTTGCTTCTTGAGTAGATTTCTTAAAAACCAGAATTTTGGCTTCGTATTCAGGTTCTTTGCGCAACTTCTGTATGTACTCGGCTGCTTCTCTCAATGTCTTGTATCCGCCGCGCCCAATCAATTCCGTTTCTCCGGCCGATAATTTTCCAACCCCGAAATCTTTTTCCAATATCCCCTTGATTCTTGATTCTTGATTCTTGATTCTATCCCTTATGTATTTTTCACTAATATCATCCAGCTTGTTCATATCAAATACTGCCGGGGACTTATTAACATTCTCAAGCGTGAATACTTCTATTAATTCTTCCATGTTAAACAATTCTCTTTCATCTTTCGGATTCCAACCCAAAAGAGCGACAAAATTGTTCAATGCTTCCGGCAAATATCCTTTTTTCTTGAAGTCGATAACTGAAACGTCGCCATCCCGCTTGGAAAGCTTGTGCTTATGATCAGGACCAAGAATCACCGGCAAATGAGCGAAAACAGGCGGAGTCCAAGCAAATGCTTCATGTATGGCAATATGCTTCGGTGTTGATGCTAACCATTCTACTCCTCGAATAACATGGCTGATTTCCATTTCATGATCGTCGACAATCGCCGCCAAATGGTATGTTGGAAACCCATCCGACTTCAGAATGACCGCGTCATCCTGCAGCGATAAATCAAACTTGACCTCGCCTAAAATCGTATCATCAAATTTCACTTCGCCTTTTTCCGGCATCTTAAAACGGATAGGCAGGCCTTCTTTGTACTCCAAGTTAAGATTTCGACAGTGGCGATCATATTGAGGAGGTAATTTCTTTTTTTCCTGCTCTGCCCGAACCCCATCCAGACGCTCCTTTGAGCAATCGCAAACATAAGCCTTGCCCGATTTGACTAGTTCCAAAGCTCTTTTTAAATACACTTCTTTGCGCTCGGATTGGACTACAAGACTCTTTAGATTTTCCGGTGTAATACCGAGCCAATCGAGCGATTCAATAATTCTTTCAGCGGATCCTTCAACTAGACGAGCCTGATCAGTGTCTTCTATCCGTAACAAAAATTCACCTTTGTTGTGTCTGGCAAATAGATACGCAAAAAGAGCAGTTCTAGCACTGCCGATATGCAATTCCCCTGTAGGACTTGGCGCAAAACGTGTTCTGACAGTCATTTTATTCGTTAACTCGTTAATCGTTAATGGTAGCCGATCGATGAAATGTCATTTCGAGCCATCCCGAGCACACCACTGGGTGTCTAGAGAAAGGCGAAGAAATCCTATCACTTGTTAACAATTCTAATTTATCATAACCAACCCAAAAAATGAAGCTGCAATCTCACAGCAAGCAACGTAACGGTTTTCTCTTATTTAAAAAGAGTGGTAATATTGCACTGAACACTACACAAAGGGGGTGCCAAGATGGCAAATGCAAGATACGTCAAGTCAATTGTGTCCAGAGCCGGCATTCATTGTGCCAATTCGAACTGCGGCAAGGAGTTTGCTACTGGAGACGAAGCCGTCTACGACACGCTGAAGAATCAGCACTACCACAACCGCTGCAAGAAAATAGGAAACTCTGGTGGCGGCTGTAAAACCAATCTCCACTATTTCAACACTCACAGTCAAATAAAGACTTGAGCCACAGAAACATGACGGCCGGAGGTATTTCCTCCGGCCAATTTTTTTGTGGTCGGTGCGACCTTTGCCCTTGCCTTTCTGGCTAATTATGGATAGATACAAAGAGTACCGCAACCTTGCACAGGAGGTGAACAAGTGAAGGCAATTATTGCAGTAGATGCAATGGGTGGAGATTATGCGCCTTTAGAGATAGTCAAGGGAGGCGTCCAAGCAGCAAAAAGGTATACCGACACAGAGGTTGTCCTTACTGGTTGCGAAGAAACAATACGGAATTGCGTTCGATCGTTGCCCGGCAACTTGAGAATCGTCAATACCGGAAAGAGCAAGCGAAGCTCCGTAGCCAGGGCCGCAGCTTTAGTTGGAAACAAAGAGGCTGACGCTGCAGTCGCCTTCGGTGAAACCGGAAAAGCAGTCTGGGCAGCCGAGAAGTACATTGGCCTGTTACCAGGAATAAACATGCCAGCCATTGCCGCTATCTTACCGGGTGGCACCATCCTTCTTGACTTCGGGGCAGTATCAGACTGCAACTTAGACAACCTTGTCCAGTTTGCAGAACTAGGAATCACCTATTCAGGTGAAGTTCTGGGCAATATTAACCCGACTCTTGCCACACTCTCAATAGGAGAGGAGCCAACCAAAGGCAACAAACTGATCAGAGCTGCTCATGAAAGATTCAGGGGCGACTATCCTCCCAATATATTCCTCGGAAATATTGAAGGTAGACACCTTCTGCTAGGGATGGCGAACGTGGTTGTAACCGATGGATTCACGGGCAACGTTGCCATCAAATCCCTCGAAGCCATTTCGCCGTTTGTCAAGGCGCAAATCAAGAGTGACTGGATATTGAAACTAACAATTATCGCAGCCATGCCTTTTCTCTTGCGCCTCCATTCAAAGATTGACAGCTCAAAGCATGCAGCACAACCGCTTCTTGGTATCCGTGAAGGCCTGTATTTTATCGGCCATGGTAACTCAAAGGCGGCATCAGTCTTTCACGGCATATCGATAGCCAGAAAGGCTGTCATATCAAAACGCGCTCGAGCATGAACAGCACAATAGTTCATCACACTTTGGCCAAGGGCATTCCGTCCTTGGCCACACCTTGATTTACCCCGAGAAAAAGTTGTATAATATGATCGCACTATTTACTCAGAGGAGGAACAAGATTTGGGCACGGAAGTAACCACCGTAATCACGAAGGCGCCGGAGACATTGCCATGCGGATGCGGCCAAGAGAGCTGCATCATACAAAAAGGAGAGGAGGTCTTCTGGCACATGCCTACTGACCGCTTCTTCAAAAGAGCCTGCCACCGCAATATGAAGGAGTTCGATCCGAAGAAGAAACACTTCGGTGTCCTTAACCCCGGAAGCGGTGTTAGATCGGTCGGAACATCCGGCGTACACATCAGAGGCAAAGCCGGCGCATACGCCGGCAGAGAAAGATAGACAACAGACGGCCCAGGGCATTCGCCCTGGGCCTCCGTCGTTTTATGGACTCTATAAACTTTTCCAACTTGGGAAGACTACACCTTCTTCACCTGCTTCGCTCCTAGCCATGCCAGCTCAAAGATCGATTTCATCGTCTTTGAAATAGCAAAGCTTTCGATCATAACAACCAATAGATCCTTATACGAAACAATAAACATTTTATTAGCGAAGATATTTATCTGGTCAACCGAAAAAGGGAATTTATCTCGATCCAAAAGCTTAGTTTCTCGCAGATCTTTTTTGTCGTTTTCAATCAGATATCTTCTGCCATTCAGCAGACCTGACAAACGAGTCCCTGCTCGAAAATGGCTTCGTCGACACTGAAGGGTGCTGGAATAACCTCCCGATCAAAAAAAGTAAATAATCAAAATACAACATCTCAGTGAGTGGACTTTTTGGCCCACTCACTTTTTTTATATTAAATTTACCTTTATACTTAAAAAGTGGAAGATAACATTGTAAAAGTTAAAAACCTCTCAAAGCATTTTAAAGAGAAAAAAGCGGTCAACAAGATCTCTTTTGAAGTTAAGAAGAATAGTATTTTCGGCATCTTGGGACCGAACGGCTCAGGAAAAACCACCACTCTCCGCATGCTCACTACGCTTCTCGCGCCCACTGCCGGTTCAATCGAGATTGAAGAAATGAATTACAAAATAGCCGGCAAATCGATCCGTAAAGATATCGGCTACGTTCCCCAAAAGGACGCCCTCTATGCCAACCTAACAGTCTGGGAGAACATTGACCTATTTTTCAATGCTTATAAATATGACTGCAATAGAAAAGAGCGGATTATCGAGGCACTCAAAAAAGTCGATTTACTGGAAACAAAGAACACATTGGCCAAGAATTTATCCGGCGGCATGGCCAAACGACTTTCGATCGGTTGCGCCATCGTTCACAATCCCAAAATTGTTTTCTTTGATGAAGTGACTATGGGCCTGGATCCGGTCGCCCGCGAAAGAATCTGGGATTTGATCCGCGAACTCCAAACCCACACCACTGTCATCATGACCACTCACTATATGGATGAAGCCGAATCGCTTTGCGATCAGTTAATTATTATGCGCAATGGTAAAATAATCGCCGAAGGCAACCCCCAAGAGATCATTCACCAATATAATGTAAAAAACTTACACGAAGTCATGGCCAGTTTGAAAGAGTAATTAAAACACCTGTCATCCTCGGGCTTGACCCGAGGATCCAAGATAGTACTGGATTCCGGATCAAGTCCGGAATGACACGGGGGATCTGTTTATTAGTTATTAGATTAATTGGTTATCCATTTCTGATGTTAAAGATTGCTTATTACGAATTTAAAAGATTCATAAGAGACAGAAGGACTCTGGTCGTATTTTTGGCATTGCCCATCGTCATTATCATGCTTCTTGGTTCCGTTACAGTACATGAACCGGAAAATATCAAAATCGCCGTCGCCAATGTTAACGCAAACACATACTCAAACCGAATAGTTAATGACTTAAAAGATCAATCTAAATTCGAAATCGAAGAGGTTTCTCCTGAAACCGCCCGAACTGATATCGAGCAGAACAAATTCAAAACAAGCGTGATAATAAATATCACGAAAAACAATAATAAAATTACCGGAAATATCGAATTGATAGAAAACTCTACTGTTCCAGAGATCAGCGCCAACGCAAAAGCCCTTGTCGGTAAATCTATTCAGGAAAGCATTGGGCAATTCACCACCCAAAATATTCAAGATAGCATCAATAGCTCATTGCGCTCTTTGCCTGTTCAAACCGATATCAAAATAACTGGAACCGATTCTGTTACAGTAAATACAAGCAAAAATACCGATAAAAATATTAAATACACCGATTTCTTCGCTTCGGCAGTCATCGTTCTTTTGATATTAATTGTCGGGCTCAACACTTCATCGACTACTATTACACAAGAACGGATCGACGGCACTTTTGAGCGCTTTTTCGTCACCCCCTACTCCAAATTCCAAATGATAGCCGGTAAAATGCTCGCCTTTACAGTGATTTCAATTATACTGGCCCTTGTCACAATATTCTCATTGAAAATACTCTTCGATGTTACTCTCGGACCGCTTTGGCTCGTCCTCCTTATCTCGTTCTTGAATGCCTTGGCCGCCATTTCGCTTGGCGTGCTGATATCTTCCTTTACTTATACAATCGCTGAATCAATCCAAGTCTCCATCCTTTGCTTCTTTGCCAGCCTGATTTTGACCGGTTTAATATTTCAGCCAGAGACAATGCATCCAATAGCTCAAAAACTTTCCGCCATCGTTCCCTTCACTTATTCAGTAAAAGCAATGCGCGAAGTTAATATATTAAATTTTAATTTTAATGAAATCAAATACGACTTATTAATACTCATCGCCTACGCCTTCGGCTTTCAAGCATTGGCGATTTTGGCTCTAAAAAGAAAAGCTAATTAGAAGGCGGCGATGTTACTCGCCGCCCCAACTATAATTTTTTTGTACTCTTCTATCGTCTCAAGAACCATATCGTATAGATTGGTCGCTATCCAGCTTTTAGGGTCTCGGCTCTTGTTCTCCGCTACCCAATTCTGTGCGGTCTGAATAAATTCAGGGCTGGCTATGCGAAGCATCTTGAGGATCTTGTCTCAAACCATCAAAGATACAATCACCCTAGCTGTAATTGCAACCCCGAAACAATATCCGAATGTTCGATCGTCCAAACGATGAGGCATTATCGGGGCCAACCCTAAAAACAGGTACAAGGTGGCCAAAAGCACAGTGATTGCTACAGCAGGTGGAAAGTTAAACATTGCCAGATAATTTATTCGATTCAATAATTTTATTATTTATTCTTCCGCTGTTTCCCTGCACCTATCGTCATGACCGGTGCCGCTAAGGATTTGAATTAGTTAACAGCGTTAACCAGATGCTCTATTTTTGGATTTAGCTCATCTGAATTGTCTACTCCTATCACATCTATGCGAATAGTACTTGTTGGATATTTTTGTTCCATAGTCCGTGCCAGCAATTTTGGGTTAATATCAATTTCGGGGTGCTAAAAGTGTCATATTATGTTATCCTAGACTTAATAATCAATCGTTTATCTACAAAGAATTGTAATCATGGCTAAAAAAACTGCCCAATCTGTGGCTCTAATCAGGTAAAAAGAGATGGCAAAAGAAACGGCAAACAGCGGTACGAATGTATGGTTTGCAACAAAAGATTTCAATCAAAGTCTCGCCCTGCAAAACTAAATCAAGT
>JBBQQK010000059.1:0-6918 GCA_038216025.1 Patescibacteria group bacterium | reverse complement strand
AACGATAGAAAGGACAGAATATTCAGCTGATTTTAAACTATTAATAATTTCTTCTGCGGCTTGACCATCCTTAATGCCCATTTTTGGCACATCTTTTCCGTCATACTTTTTAAGAAAAGCGGAGAAGTTCTTATTATCGTCGACTTTAGAGAGCACAGCTCCAATCACCCAATATTCTTGTGTTTTGAAATCTTTTATTTCTCGTTCTTTTTCGACAATCAAGCGAACAGCCACAGACTGAACGCGTCCTGCCGATAATCCGGACTTAACTTTTTTCCACAAAAGTGGAGACAATTTATAGCCAACAAGACGGTCAAGAATACGCCTAGCTTGTTGGGCATCAACCAAATCCATGTCTATTTCTCGAGGATTTTTGACGGCAGACTCAATCGCATTTTTAGTAATTTCCGAAAAAGTAATACGTTTGATACGAGAATCATTTTCTTTCAGCTTCAGAGCTTTTACAATATGCCAGGAAATTGCCTCTCCCTCTCGATCCAAGTCAGTTGCGAGATAAACAATATCTGATTTTTTTTCATAAGTCTTTAATTCAGCAATAATTTTTTTTGCTTTTGTTGGAATAACATACTTGGGCTCAAAATGACTATCAACATTGATACCAAGTTCACTTTTCGGCAAATCGCGGACATGACCAAAAGAAGCTAAGACTTTATAGCCTTTACCCAGATATTTTTCAATAGTTTTGGCCTTTGCCGGCGACTCAACGATAACTAAATTCATGTGTTTCCCTCATTTTCATTTATATATACTCTTGAAATCGTAACAAAAGATACATTGTTAGTCAAAAATGTATCTTACTTTCGCTGATAACGTCCGCCTCCGAGATTTTCTATTATCCCCTTCATCTCCATCATAGTCAAGGAAGTATTAACCGTGATTATATTCAATTTGCTCTCAGCAATAATTCTGTCGATCATTTTCTGTTCAGACAAAATATCATACAGTATTTTTTCTTCTGGTGTATCGGGAAGAATTTGGCGGGATTTTTTTTCAGCATTTAAATTATTAATATTTAGGACGTTGAAGATATCTCTGCTTTCCGTAACAACACGCGCGCCCTCTTTTATTAGCTTGTTAGTGCCGATAGAATTTTCTGCGTCAATATTCCCTGGCACGGCGAATACTTCTCTATTGTAATCTAAAGCCTGGTAAGCGGTTATTAAAGCGCCTGAACGCTCAGCAGCTTCAACAACCAGAGTTCCGATAGAAAGTCCGGCAATTATTCGATTCCTTGCAGGAAAATTTTGTTTATAAGGAGGCGTTCCTGGTGGAAATTCAGAGATCAACGCTCCTCCTTTTTCCACAATCTCCATGCCCAACACTTGATTGCTAACAGGATAGATCAGGTCAAGCCCGCATCCCAGTACGCCAACAGTGATTCCATCCACATCCAAAGTGGCCTTATGAACGATGGCATCAATGCCCAGAGCTAAACCGGACACTATTGACAACCCAACAGCGGCACACTCTCTAGTTAAATCGCTTGCTACTTTACGGCCATATGAGCTATATTTTCTGCTGCCGACAATCGCAATTGAAGGCATATTTAAGACTTCGACATTTCCCTTGATATACAAAACTGCTGGCGAGTCTGGAACCTCTTTTAGAAGCGAGGGGTATTGTTTGTCATACATCGTAATATAACCGATCCCAAGACGTTGCAACAAGTTTACCTGATCATCTGAGCCATATTCTTTACGAGCCTCAATAACGTATGAGGATATCTTATCCCCTAGCCTAGTTCTTAATATCTCCTCACTAGCCTTCCATATTTTTTCAACATCTTCATCAAAAGCAGTCAAAACCTTTTTAATTGTCTGACCGCCTATTTTAGGATGAGCATTCAGAGAAAGCAGATATTTTTCTTTCATACATATAGTATAAAAGAAAAACAATCAAAGACCAAAAATAAAACTAATAGGGTAATAATTAAGGATTAAGGATTAAGGATTAAGGATTAAGGATTATTCATCAGCTATTCAGCAGGTCAGCGATTCAGCCAGTCGGCCCCTATTCGTAATTTAGTAGTATGCCATGTCGTTCTCGACTCGACAATAATTAAGCTTGTCAGCCAGTCAGCCAAACAGTCGGTCAGCTAGTCAGCAGTAATCAGTCAGCTTTAATAATATGTCATTGCGAGCGAATGCATATGAGCGCGGCAATCTATCAGTTCAATTATTAGAATTAAAGATTAATAATTAAGGATTAAAGATTAGTCATCAGCTATTCGGCACGTCAGCCAGTCACCCAGTCAGCCCCTCATTAGTATTTTCTGTCTATTCGTAATTTAGTAGTATGCTTAAGCAGTTCTCGACTAGCGAGAATTTTTCAACTGCTTAACAGCTTGATTAAGCATTTTTGAGTACAAAACTAGTCCGATTGCCTCCATATTACCATGTTGCTCTTTGCCTAAGACGTTGCCGCCGCCTCTGATTTCTAAGTCCGACAAAGCGATAGAGTAGCCGGATCCTAGTTCAGTGTTCTCCACTAAAGCTTTGAGCCTCTTAAATGCATTGTTGGAAACTGTTTTTTTAGGAAAGGTGAACAGCGCATAACTTTGTTTAGGGCTCCGGCCAATCCTGCCTCTGATCTGATAGAGCTGCGATAAACCAAATCTATCAGCATCTTCAACCACCAGCGTGTTGACGTTAGCTAGGTCAATTCCATTTTCTATGATTGTGGAGCAGACCATTACATCAATCTTTCCCTCCACAAAATCGCCCATCACTCTTGCAAGTGCGCCTTCCCCCATTTGACCATGGGCAACTTCGATCCTCAGCCCTGGGAGCAATTTCGTTAATTTATTTTTTGTGCCGACGATAGTTGCAACTTCGTTGTGCAAGTAATACGCCTGTCCTTTTCGCACAAGTTCTCTTTCTATATATTTTTTTATAAGCTGCTCGTCATACTCTGCCACTTTTGTATCAATCTCTCTTCTACCTTCGGGCGGTGTGTATATTTGGGAAATATCTCTCAATCCAGAAATCGCCATAAACAAAGTTCTAGGGATCGGCGTTGCACTCATAGATAGGACGTTGACATCTGATCGAAGTTTTTTCAGGTTTTCCTTATCTTTAACACCAAATTTCTGTTCCTCATCGATAACCAAAAGGCCCAAATTTTTAAACTTGATCCCTTCCGACAAAAGAGCATGTGTGCCAACAACTATATCCACCAAGCCATTTTTCAAATCTTCCTTGATTGATGTTTTTTCTTTTTCCCCAACCAATCTGCTAATATGGCCGACCTTTACCGGAAGGCTGGAAAACCTGTTCCTAAGGTTAAAGTAGTGCTGTTCAGCCAAAACAGTTGTCGGAACTATAATTGCGACCTGATAACCATTGGCGCAAGCTTGACCTGCGGCTCGAATAGCCATTTCTGTCTTACCAAAGCCAACGTCGCCGATAATCAAGCGATCCATTGGCTTATCTGATTCCAAATCTGAAAAAACCTGATTCAAGGATGTTAATTGATCACCCGTTTCGACATAGCCAAAAGATCTTTTCAACGATTTCTCCCAACGTTGGTCTATTTTCCAAGGACTCTTCTTGACCAATTCTCTTTCCGCATATATTTTCAACAATTCTCTGGCAAATTTTATAATATTTTCATAAGTTTTTTGATAAGTTTTTTTCCATGTCTGACTGCCAAGTTTGTTCAGCTTGGGCTTTTTTCTCCCGATACCAATATAGGGTGATATTTTGTCTTTTAAATTGATCGGCAGATATAGTACATCGTTATTCAAATAATTTATGAATATATAGATTTCAGGTTTTCCTTCTACAATTTTTGTCCCTATGTTTGAGAAAAGGCCTATTCCATGGTCTTCATGAACCACATACTCCCCAGGCTTTATTTTAGTCTTGTCGTCCAACACTAGAACATTTGGTAAAAATTCAATAGATACAACTTCCGATAGTTTTTTATTGTTTTGCGGATCGATTTCTACAATTTTTTCCAATTCTTCACCAAAGAATTCCAATCTAACATGATTGGATATATTGGGCGCAAAGACCTTGATGTCTCCGCCCAAGACCGAAAATGTACCTTGACTGGTAAGCAAATCATTCCGCTCATAGCCAGAGTGAATCATACTATGTATGATTTCTTTCATCTTGTAAATTTTACCTGTACTCAGGATTATTGCTTTCATGTTGACAAATTATAACTTAAAATGGTATTTAAAAAAAGAGTTGTATGAAAATTTCATATTATTCGTCCATTCTAGACTTCAGCAATCATACAGATTTATTGGTTCTGTGCTATCTACGTACTTTAACCTTTGCCCCTCCTTGGTTTCCTCCGTAGATAGCACAGAGCATGTAACTGTTATATCTATTTGCATAAATAAAGACGCTAATTAGCGTCTTTATTTAATTCAATAGTTATTAAAGGTTTATTTTTCGATCTCAACACCCATGCTTCTAGCAGTTCCGGCAATAACTTTTTTAGCAGCTTCAATGTCATTAGCGTTCAAATCGTCCATTTTCTCTTTAGCGATTTCTTCTAATTGTGCTTGAGTTAATTTTGCTACTTTGTTTTTCTTTGAATTGTCTGAACCTTTTTGCAAGTTAAGCGCTTTTTTTATCAAAATTGCAGCAGGGGGGTTTTTTAAAGTAAATGTGAAAGTTCGATCCTCAAACACTGTGATTTCCACAGGAATGATAGTATCACCTTTTTCTCTTGTCTTTTCGTTGAACTGTTGGCAGAATTCCATAATATTCACGCCGTGTTGACCCAAAGCAGGACCAACTGGAGGCGCAGGATTTGCTTTGCCAGCAGGACATTGTAATTTTATAATTGCTTTAATTGGTTTTGCCATATAATTTCCTTGTATTTTTATTGTTAGGCTATTGCTGATTGCTATGGAGAGAAGCTTTACACCATTTGCTACAGAACAATAAGCCGTAAGTCTTATATTTTCTTTGCTTGTAAGAAATCTAATGTTACAGGTGTCTCGCGACCAAACATATTAACCATCACTTTAATCTTCCCTTTATCTTGATCGACTTCTTCAATCTTACCCTCAAAGCCCTTTAGCGCTCCATCAGTAATTTTAACCAGATCACCTTCTTTGAAGTCAATCTTAAATTTAGGCTCTTCGGCTCCCATTCTCTTCATTATTCTATCAATTTCAGGACGGGACATCGGAGTAGGACGAACACCAAAGCCAATAAAGCCGGTTACATTAGGAGTATTTCGCACTACATACCATGAATCATCAGTAACAATCATATCAACTAGAACGTAACCGGGAAATATTCTTTTTTCCACAACTTTTCTTTTGCCATTTTTTATCTCGATCTGTTTTTCCTTAGGAACGATAACATCAAATACTTTGTCCTTGATATTCAGAGATTCTGCACGTTGACGTATAGAGTCCGCAACCTGCTCCTCATATCCGGAGTAAGTATGAATAACATACCAGTTTCTTTCGCCGGATTGTTTGATAGTCAAAAGCTTTTTAGTAGAAACGCCAAGATCTCTAGCTATTGGGGTTTCTTCTTTTACCTCAGACACTTCTTCAATTTTTTCTTTTTTTTCTTTTGCCATTTTTTTAATTTAGAATATTAGAGTTATTAACTTCTGTTTTCGATAATTTTCTGAACCAAGGCTGATAAACCAAAGTCTATGGCGCTGGTAGACGCTATTGCGACAACTGCAACTATCAATACAATTATAGTGTGATACACGACCATACCACGACTAGGCCAACTCACCTTCTTTAATTCGTTCCAAGCACCAATTACGTATTTGATCGCTCGATTATTTTTCATTTGATTTTATTTTAGAAATTTTTACTAATGTGTAATGTTGTGTATGACCTAAAGTTCTCTTATATCTTTTCTTCGCATGGAATTTAAGAATAGATACTTTGTCATTAGCGACCTCGCCTAAAACTTCTGCTTCAACAGAGGCCCCATCTACTTTAGGGTTGCCTACAACTACATTTTTATTATCCGACAAAAGTAAAACATCGTCGAAAACAATCTTCTTCTCTTCTGGGCTATCAATCAGATCAACCCGAATTTCCTGGTCCTCAACAACCTTGTATTGCTTCCCCTTGAAAGAAAAAACTGCAAACATCATACTCCTATTATATTACACTCTCGTTAATTTGTTAATTGGTCAATTTGTTGATTTGTATCCGCCAACCGCGTCATCTCGACATCATGAGACTTGAAAAGTCTCCGTAGGCTCGAATGGCTAGAGATCTTTCGAATAGCCATTCCTTATTACAATAGATTTAAGCTATCCATTTCTTCTCTGTATTCTAAAAAAGACCGGCGGTCTTATTGATTTGAGCTTACCACACAACTGTAAAAAAAGTCAACAATATATTTCTTTCGATCCTTCCGCTTTGATAAATTTCAATTCTCATGCAATAATTATACCGAACAAATCGCTGCTAGGACAGAGGCCCACCGCCGGTAAAAGATGCTTCTAGTTTTAACTTCTTTACCAGTTCAACAATTGATGATTGGGAACTTTTGATTCTTCATATTGCATTTCCTTTCCAGTCCAAGCCATAGAAATATAACCATCTGCTTCATTTACATAGTTGGCCCCAAAACTTAAAGCATAATCCTGACTATCATTGAGGCCAAGTCCCGAATAATCAGTCACCGGATTATACGTCCCGGTAGATTTGACATGAATCGGGGCCTTAGAAATAAATGGAGTTCCTTGGTCATCAGTAAATTTTATACATAGTTCATTTGACAGCTTTTCATAATAAAAATCATCGTTATAAATTGTAAAATTATTCATGTTTTTCCCTGAAGCGATACTCATTTCTACCGCCCGTTTCAATGTGTACATGTCATCATCAATTTTTGCGTTTTGAGCTCGAACTCTAGCCTTAGATACATTCATTATAACCACTGTCGCCAAGAT
>JBBQQK010000058.1:0-7035 GCA_038216025.1 Patescibacteria group bacterium | reverse complement strand
ATACTGTTTTTTTGAATTCATACCCATATTTTTCTCCTTGGTTCAACCATAACTGAACTCAAGGACTAATTGATAATTTCAGTGACATTTTTAAACTGCAGAGACATAGGGCTATAGTGACATTTTAGCTTGCAGAAGGCGGGTAGTTAGGAATAACGATATTATGTTGTTATAATATTTTGCAATTTTTGAACTTGAATTGCCAACCTTCTTTTTAGTCATTTTATCCTTTCAAAAACTAAATTATTTATATCATAATTACAACAAAGAGAATTAACTATTTTAAAGCAGATCAAATTGTTTTATACTCAGTTGGTTACAACCGTTAATTCGTAGGAGATTGGACTAAAAAATGATCAAGAATACAAGGGTAGTTAAAATAGGTGATTTGAAAATTGGCGGAAAAAATCCCGTAATCATACAGTCGATGACCAACACAGACACTAGAGATGCTCAGGCGACAATTAAACAGATAGAAGCTCTCGAGGCGGCTGGTTGCGAACTTATCCGATGCACTGTGCCTGATATGGAGGCTGCCATTGCATTAGCAGAAATAAAAAAGGGCATTGCCATACCTTTGGTGGCTGATATTCATTTCGATCACCTGCTGGCTTTAAAATCAATCGAATCTGGAGTCGATAAAATAAGAATCAACCCCGGCAATATTGGTTCTAGAGAGAAAGTAGAAGCGGTAGTTAAGGCCTGCAAAGATAATTCGGTTCCGATAAGAATTGGCGTCAATGTAGGTTCTCTTGAAAAAGAAGTTGAGTCTAAATACGGACGAACATCCGAAGCGATGGTGGAGAGCGCCCTTTTTCATATTAAAATACTTGAAGATTTAAACTTTAACGATATTGTGATCTCTTTGAAAGCAAATGACGTATTGCGCACTGTCGAAGCCTATAGAAAACTATCCGATAAAGTCGATTATCCTCTTCACTTGGGTATTACTGAAGCAGGCACGCCAAAAGCAGGCATCATCAGAAGTTCGGTCGGACTTGGAATCATGCTTGCGGAAGGCATCGGAAGCACAATCCGAGTTTCTCTCACGGCCGATCCAGTCGAAGAAGTCAGAGTGGCTTGGGAAATATTAAGATCCTTAGACTTGCGGGAAAGAGGACCTAGACTAATCAGCTGCCCAACCTGCGGTAGAACAGAAATTGATCTTATAGGACTTGCCAACAAAGTAGAAGATGCTTTAGCTAATATAAAAGATCCGATTACGGTCGCAGTTATGGGCTGCATCGTAAATGGGCCAGGAGAAGCAAAAGAGGCTGATATTGGAGTTGCCGGAGGAAAGGGCCGCGGAGTCATCTTTAAAAAAGGTGAGCTTTTTAAATCCGTGAATGAAGACCAGATTCTGCCCGAGTTATTGGCCGAAATCGAAAGGATGACCAATGGAAGTATTTCTAGCTAACAATGCCGGTTTTTGCTTTGGGGTAAACAGGGCAACCAGAATGGCAGACGAAGCTTCAAAAAATGGGGAGTCGGTTCAAACTCTGGGCCCTTTAATCCACAATCCGGAATACCTAAAATACCTTGAGACCAAAGGGGTAACTTGTGCTAGCTCAATTGATCAAATCACTGCAAAAAATGTAATTATCAGAGCTCATGGCGTTACAAAAAAGACAGAAGAAGCTTTGCGGCAAAAAAATATCAATGTTATTGATGCTACCTGCGTATTTGTAAAAAAAGTCCAAACTTTAGCACAGATGCTTACGGAAGACGGCTACAAAATCATTATCTTAGGGGAAGATGACCATCCGGAAGTTATAGGGCTTAGAAGCTATGCCCCCTTTGCCTACACAGTACAATCAATTGCAACGTTGCCGGTATTCAACCCGGAAGAAAAAGTCGCTTTCATCTCCCAAACAACACAAAGCGTGAAAACATTCGAACAAATAGCGGAAGAGATTTCCAAAAAGTATAAAAATCGAAAAATTTATAAAACAATTTGCAACACCACAGACATCAGACAGAAAGCTGCCAAGGAATTGGGCCAAAAAGTGGATTTGATGATTATCGTTGGAGGAAAAGATTCGTCCAACACAACTAGGCTCAAGGAAGTCTGCGAAAAAATTACTAAGACACACCATATCGAAAATTACAAAGAACTAAAGAGCGAATGGTTTGAGAACATCGAGAAGGTAGGCATTTCGGCTGGTGCTTCAACGCCTTATTTCTCGATCGAAGAAGTTTTATCTTGGCTTCATAATACAATGGGAGCAGAAATAGTGGAAAAATAGCAATTTACTTCTTTTTGAAGCGACCTTGCAAATAAAAATTCAATAACAGAGCAAGCAAAGCAGTGCCTACCAGATATCCGCCCAATGTGTCACTCACCCAGTGAGCGCCCAAATATACCCTCGAAAAAGAAACGGCAAGAATCATCAAAATAGAAAAAATACCAATTGGCGCTCTCAAAACCATTGGTATTTTTTTAGTGAACAGCATTACAGAGGCCATATATCCGAAGAATACGACATAAAAGGTTACATGACCGCTAGGAAAACTCGGGTCAAGCTGCCGATCCAATATGGTAACAAAATTCTCGGTTGGCCTTGGCCTGTCTACAAATAATTTAATAAAAAAGTTCACAACTGCGGCCAAAGGAGTAAGCAGGCAAAAAAAGGCTTCCCTGTAGTATTTAAAAACAATAAAGAGAAGAGAACTCACAAAAACCATCAACGCTGCTATTAGAGGGCGGCCAAAAAGACTGACAAAATACATAACATTGTATAAAACAGTTTGTCTTTCCGGAGTAGAACCTTCGGACTGTAAGTCGCGAGACAAAAATACGTCAAGATTAAGAACGGAATGATAGTGCACAAACACGGCCAATATTACCAGAGCAATAATCTGCAGGACAAAGAGAATTCTTGTTGCGCGTTTAAAAAAATCTATCATTATAAATATAATAATATAACTAGTTGCTTATAAGCAATAAATTCACTGATTAGGAGTTGAGTCTTTGATTTCAACTTTTTCTATCTTATCGTCAACTTCAATTTTATCTATAACGCTCATACCCTCAGTTACTTGGCCAAACAAATTATATTGTTTTGGCAAAGTGGGCTGATCTTTTAGACAGATAAAAAATTGTGAACCATTGGTATCCGGCCCAGCGTTCGCCATGGCCACTGACCCCGTCTTGTAATCTCCAACAACCGGCTCATCAGGGAACTGATATCCCGGTCCACCAGAACCCGTACCTGTTGGATCTCCTCCTTGAATGACAAAATCCGGAACAACGCGATGGAAAGTCAAACCATCAAAATAGCCGCTTTTTGCCAAATAAACAAAACTGCTGACTGACATTGGCGCATTTTCGTAATACAAATTGAATTCTATAACCCCTTTGCTTGTGGTCAAAACCGCTTTTTTATTCTTTATTTCTTCTACCGGTAACACTCCTGGAAATTTAAACTCTGCCACTTTATTGTTCTCCTTGTTAGTATTCTGATTTACATTACTTGCTTCGCTCTGATTTTTAACCGGCCCTTTTGCTTTATTCGGCCATAAAAAGTAACCGCCTATAACTATCACCACTCCAATCACAAAATAAATCAGCTTCATAGTAACTCCGCATTATTTGTTTTACTTTAATAAATTTAAAGCTATTTGGCGGATAAAGCAAGGCTTGATAATTTCATGACTCGTATAGTGCAAACAGTTGCTCTATTTTGTTAGCGATATCAAAATCTTTGTCAGTCACCTTTTCGCCGGTTGAGTGATCAGTCAAATAAAATGTTAACTTTTTAAAATTTATTGCCACATCCGGGTGATGATCCATCGAATCGCAATAAGGAGCGAGTCCGTTTAAAAACATTACCGCTTCAGTAAAGTTACTGAATTCAAAGGTTTTAATGAGCTTGTGATCGTCGTAGATCCAGCCGGGTAATTCAGCCAGTCTGAACTCTATTTCCTCTCTGGTCAATATTTGCACTTCTTCGTTTGCCATATTTTCCTTTCGTTAATCTTTTTCATCATATCGATTGAACGGAAAGAATAATATATAAGAGTTAATAACTATTAAATATTAAATAAGAAGAAGCAGCTACCCCTTGATTAGATACACTGCGACCAAAATTAAGGCCACCGCTATTCGATACCAGAAGAATAATTTTAAGTCGCTCTTTTTTAAATAGTTCATTAGAAATTTGATGGCCAAGATACCAAACACAGTTGAAGAGATTACTCCCAACCAAAAAGCCAAGCTGGTCATATTGCCGCCAATTTCCGGCAGTTTCAACAAAAAAGCTCCAACGATGGCCGGAGTAGCAAGCAGAAATGAAAATCTAGCAGCGTCCTCTCTTGCCAAGCCCAGCCAACGGCCGGCCGTTAAGGTAATCCCTGAACGAGATACTCCCGGGATCAAAGCGAATGACTGCGAAATACCAATTAGAAAAGATTTTCCGTATGTAATTTCTTGTGGCACGATATGACTTTTGGATTTTTTATCTGCATACCAAAGGAGAAAGCCAAAAAATGCTAGATTAAATGCTACGAATATTACAGATCGCAGTGCATTATCCACAACTTCTTCCAGAACCAAGCCAATGATAGCGGCTGGTATTGAGGCAACTAATATTTGCCAAAGCAGATTATCCGGATAACGGCCAGACTTTTGGTTTTCCTTACCATTTTTCTTCTTTATGAAAGCATTTTTGAGAATATTGACCCAATCCCTCCAAAAGAAAGCCACGATAGCGATAGCTGTGCCTGCATGTAGGGCTATATCAAAAGCTAAGCCTTGATAATTCCAACTAAAAATATAAGGAATAGCAATTAAATGACCCGATGAAGAGATGGGCAAAAACTCAGAAAGACCTTGAACAAACCCCAAGAAGATTGAATGTAGTATTGTAACCATATGTTATAATATAACAGTAATTCGTAAACATGTCTAAAGTAAACCGCAAAGGAGGGCGTATAATATACAGGCGTTTAGTAATTATTAATTTATGGTATTTATATGGAAATACAACAAACACAAAGTGCTCAACAAGATTTTTCTAACGCACCTAAAAAACCAAAAAAAACTTGGTTGATAGTAATTTTATCGATAGTAATTTTGGCCGCAATCGGCGCTAGCGCTTATTATGTTTTGGTCAAAGGAGATGATGCTGTCAAAACATCCAAAGAGGATGCAGCCGCTTCAACATTGACAAATTCTAATTCAAACGAAGACAACGACATTGCTAATAGCAACTCTAACCAGCCGGTCACCAAAGATAATGTGTCAAAGCAATTGGATAGCATTAACTCGAATATGAGTAATTTAGATAACTCAATTGCCGGCTCAGAACAAGGCCTAAACGATAATTCAGTAAATCTAAACGAAGAGTAAGAAAGGAAATCATGAAGATAAGATCAATTATTTTAACTCTCGTTGGAATCGTTGTGTTAGCAGCATCCCCGGCAGGAGCGTTAGCTGTTAATTCCAATGCATCAGATCGGGCTGCAACTAAAGCAACAAGAGTTTCTACCGCAGAGCAAAACAAGATCGAAAATTGGAAAAATCGTGGCTCCCAAGAGATCGATAGACGAATCACGCACCTCAACAAATTAGTCGTCCGAATCACCGAGGGCAAGCGAATCACTGCCGAGCAAAAGACCACCCTAACAAGCGGAATTCAAAAAGAAATCGCAGCATTAGAGGCACTGAAGACAAAAATCGCAGCAAGCACGGATTTAACAACGCTCAGAGCTGATATCAAATCGATCACTGACTCATACAAGGTTTACCTTCTGTATATGCCTATGGCAAATATTCTCAGAGCCTCCGATGACATACAAACCGTAGCTGCAGACTTGGAAGCCTTGGTTCCAAAATTGGAAATTCTAATTGCAGAAATGAAGACTACTTCAAATGCCAACGTGAATGCAAATGCCAACGCCAACTCAAATGAGAATTTAAATGTTAAGACAAACGGAACCGCTGTAAGCAATGCGAACACCAATACAGTCACCACCAAAGATATTACTGCCCTTGAAGCCAAATTAGTAGAAATGAAAGCAAAGATTGTTTCTGCTAAATCACAAGCCAGTCAAGCCAAGGCAGCTGTAGAGTCGCTGACTCCAGAAGGATACCCTGGCAATAAAGCAACCTTACAAGGTGCTCATGCCATGATAGTCCAAGGCAGACAAGATTTAAGGACCGTAATCGCAGATGGAAAAGCTATTACTAACGCAGCTGAATAATAGGTCGGAGATCCGCCCTTAAAAAAGCTACTGTCCTATTTTCAGACAGTAGCTTTTTTAATTGCACAATAATTCATTATAGTATGGTAAATAATTACTGTCCAAAAAGCAGACAATTCATTTTTCAATTCCACAGAAACTTAGATCAAATAGGCAAAAGGTTAAAATATTTTCTTTGGAGCTTTTACTATTTATTGCGACCGATCAATGCCTCACAATGAAAACATTGATTAACAAAAAGGAGTATTATGAAAGGTTTTACAACAAACATCGAAGACGAGTCAGAAAGTAATGAAAATTTCCGTAAAGTATTATTTACTGCTCCACATAGCCAATTAGTGGTGATGAACTTGCTTCCCGGCGAAGATATCGGCATGGAAGTGCACAATGTGGATCAATTTATTCGAATAGAAGAAGGCGAAGGCGAAGCTATTTTAGAGGACGAAGTTAAAGAAATTTTTGAAGATGATGCAATCGTCATTCCGGCTGGAACACATCATAACATTGTTAACACAAGCGAAGAAGAGAGCATGAAATTGTACAGTGTGTATTCGCCCCCTCAGCATCCTGATGGCACAGTGCACAAAACAAAAGCTGATGCCGAAAAAGACGAATAATTGCTCAATTCGATGCTAATTTCCGGTTAGGTATAGTCACCCCCGCACAAAGCAGCTGCATAGTTCAATAAAATCCAGTCTATTCCAATCGAATAATGAGCATGAAATCAAGTGGTCGGTTATGAGTTGTTTAATAATCTTTTAATATACTATCTCTTAAATAGCTCTGCTTGATCTTGACAGAAAGTGTTGTTCTAGCGACTCTCATTTCCTT
>JBBQQK010000057.1:0-7154 GCA_038216025.1 Patescibacteria group bacterium | reverse complement strand
TCGCCGGCTGGCGAATTTTTGGCATTTTCTTTTTTTGCCATTTTTTCTCCTTCGTGGTTCAAGCGGTTCGCCGTTGGCGACCTCCCACTTTTATAATTAATATTGAGATTATATTAAAAAAGTATCGTTTTGTCAATCCGGCAAAATGGCGCAAGGCACATTAGGCATTACACCTCCAGTAACGGGGTGATTAACCCCCGCGAGCCTACACATTACCGAAAAAGGATCATCGGGCAACTCACCACCGATTTTACAATTATATTGATTGAAACTTTTATCTTTTCCGGAAGACCTAATAGCTATAGCATTATAATTTTCCCCGTCCTCTGGACATGTATCGTCTGGATAATCCCTAAAATCACCATCGAAGACATAACCGTTTCCCCATGGATCCGTAGGGACTTTGTCCAAATATGGACCATTCCATTTTGGATCGTTTCCCGTGGCAGTAATCAATGGATTAGTTATACCTACTTCATCTTGCTTATTAGAATCAGAGGACGTAGTTAAGCATATCTCGTCATTTACATTCTTTGGTGATAGGGTTATTGGATATCCGGACTGTAGATGGAAATCTCCTGATACCATTGTTACATCAATACCAGCACACTCGGAAGGGTAGTTGCTATTTAAATCTTGTATTTTGCTTCCCGGCCATTTACCTGTGTCATTTGCCAGCATCAAAATAGCAGTCTTAATACTAGCTAAATCGACTTTTGCTTTGTTTATATTGGCCTTATCTTGAGCTTTTTCATAGTTTACATAAACCAAAGTCGCCAGAACCAAAGTAATAGCCAAAACAACCAAAATTTCAATCAGCGTAAAACCTTTTTTCTTTTTCATTCCCCTCCCTAATTGATTTCTAAAACTTATTTAGGTATCACCGGCAGAGTTCTGGCCGGAATACCCTCCCTGTTGCCAATATGTTGAAGCAAGTACTCTACTCCGTCCCCTATTGTTTCATTTAGCATTGGCAACTGTCTGTCTGTAAATCTGCCCAGAACATAATCAACCGTGTCAATCTGATCTTTTTTCTCAGAATCAGTAATACCGATTCTAAAGCGGATGAAATCTTCACTGCCAATATTATCTATAATATTTTGAACGCCCTTCTGCCCAGCCGATGATCCTCCTTGACGAACACGAAGCATTCCCACGGGCAAATCAACATCATCATGAACGACAACTAGATCTTCCGGAGATAGTTTATAATAGTTAAGTAGCGCGGCCACTGCTTCTCCAGAAGAATTCATATAAGTTTGAGGCTTTATGAGAACAAGCCTCTCCCCTTTTCGATCAACATCAACAATTTCCGATTTGAATTTCTTAACCAAAGTAAAATCAGTCACTCCCCCATCTTGCACTTCTTTGTGTACGGCCAAAGCATCGAGAAACATAAACCCGGCGTTATGCCGCGTTTTTTCGTATTGTTTTCCAGGATTTCCAAGACCAATAATAAGTTTCATAATTTCATATTAATGCATTTGCAGCTATCTGCCAATATCAAATTGGTGCAAGACATGTTTTTATAATAAAGATCCTGTTCCAATATTCAGTAGCCCAATTGTTCTTAAATATTTTTAGAGCAAAGCCTGGGGCCAAACCAGCCGAAACTGTTCGTCATTGCGAGTGTGTTACGAAGCAATCTCTCATTATGAAAGATTGCCGCGCCTTGGCAGTCACACCAATGGCCCCTACTTTGCCAAGGCTACGCAGGGCACACTCGCAATGACAGCGAGCCGTTAATTTCATCCGTGTGACAAAACCTAATGAATGTGATATAAATATATCTCGCCGCAATTGTGGCAAGGAGAGAATATGTCAATATACGACAAAAATGGCATCGAGGACTTTGGCGAAGGCATGGGACCAAGATTGGTAGAGGTCAAGGTAAGAATCAACCGCGACCGTCTTGAAAACGAAGACTTGTATTATCTCATCGGAGAAATTCGACAGCCATACCTGGAATTCGCAATCGGAAGCAAAGTTCTGCTTCCTAAAAGAAGCACGTCAACATTGCTTGCAGTAGCACAACGTGAAGTCGGCGAATTCATAGTCATGGCATCGTTGATGAAAAATCTCACCTACAATCAAGAGTCTCAACACGACGACAAACGCTGTCCGCTCTACACTTGCAGAATCGACAGCAAAAGTATCAGGAGGTATGAACGAATGGAACTGATATAGTGACAGTTTCGATCGGATAGCTAAGGGCAGTATCTACAAATTCTTCAGTACTGCTTGGATTGGAGATATACAATCCACGTGGTATAAATAGATTAAATCTTTTTTTATGGAGGCAGAACGTTGTCAATGTTAATGATTGATCCGGAAAAAGACCTTTGTATTTGTGTATTCTTCATCCCCGCCATGTACGACCACAGGGATCTCAAATTCCTGAAAGGAAAAGTCCTGGTTTCTGCGGCAGATGCCGTAGGAAAAAACGATGGAGTAGTCGCAGTTGGCGCCTCCGCCGCTTTCATCACCAACTCATACTCAAATGGGAATGAGCTATTTCTATGCGAAGTGATTGAGAATAATCGCAAAAAGAACGAGGATGATCCCCCTTGGCTCATCACGAAAGTCTCTCCTTATGTCGAGGAGAATGCTCAACAAGTAAACATTGTTACTATTAAGTCGCTTCTAGAAGGAGCTGCTAACCAGCTGTCCGCAGCAAATAAGCTTCTTTAATCTGTAGTCCGATTACATAGCGCCCCGATCAGTCGATCGGGGCGCGCTTCATATAACGAGCACTTAATTCTTAATATTTACTACTTAATCCTTATTTTTTGATCTACTATCCCAATCCTGGGATATTTAAATTCCCTGCAATTTCCTTCATTTTCTCTGCTGCATAAGCCTGAGTGCGTGAGATGCCTTGTGAAATCGTATTTTTAAGATCTTTTTCCAGTTGCTTCCTATCCCCTGACTCAAATGCTTCGTCGGTAATTTTAATATCAACTAAATGCTGCTCGCCATTAAAAACAGCAGTCACCCAACCGTTGCTTGATTTGGCCTCTACTTCAGTTTCTTTCAGTTCTTTTTGTAATTTTCTAGCTTTTTTTTGTAACTCGTAAAGCTCTTTAGCTTTTGAAAAATCAACCATAAGATCCTTTCAGGAATAAATCCCCAGTTATAAAATTTATTTGCGACTAACGATCCGTGATAAGACATAAACTACTATACTGAAACCCAAGCTCAAAATCAATAAAAATACTGTCGTGGTCAACAAAGCTAATAGTCTGTCAGGCATTATCATAGCTGAAAAATTATAAGGAACAAACTGATAAACTGCCAAAGCTGCCAAAATAACGAATATTACCGAAAGAATCACATTTTCAAAATCTTTTCTGCTTGGGGTCATTGTTACTGCGATCGAGAGGACCAAGTAAAGCACAGCCCAATTTTGCCACTTCATATAATCATAATTAGCAAGCGACGGCATGATTGAGTTCCAAATAGAATATGGCTGCGAGCTCAATTCAAAACTAAACGGCATACTTGAGAAGCCAAGTAACTTGGCAAGGAAATAAATTGCCACTGATCCGAACATAAACGGAGCGAAAGAGATCAATATTTGGCCAAAAACGGGTAATTTTGACTTCTCGTGCTCTACATAGCCGCCTTCTTTTTCAAACAATGCTATCTTTTTTATCTTGGCGCCGGTAATCAAGCAGAAGAAAGCGTGTGACCATTCGTGCAAAACCACTCCTGGCGCAACAAAAAGCCTGTACTTGCTTCCAAAAACCGAACGAAATAGTAAAAAATTAATGAGCCACGATAAAACAATAATGGCAAGCACAAAAATCAGCAATTGAGTACCCTTGGAATCGAGCGAAAACTGAGGAAATTTTATCGAATCGACTTTAATTCGATCCGAAATGTCCAATAGTATATTTTTAAGCTTATCCACACCCCTCCTTTATGCCAATATTTTCCACAGGTTAATCTAAATTCTTCGGCTAGCTTATTGATTTTACTTAGTGAAATATTTTAATTCGCTTTCAATAAACCCATTGATATCTCCACCGAGCACAGCATCTGGGTTTTTTGATTCAAAATCGGTTCGATGATCTTTAACCATTTTATAAGGATGAAGAACATAGGAGCGTATTTGATTGCCCCATTCCGGTGCTGAGAAGTCGCCTCTTATTTCCTCTATTTTCTCTTTTTGCTGTTGCAACAACAATGCCACCAATTTTGAACGTAAAACACGCATAGCCACCTCTTTGTTTTGGAGTTGACTGCGCTCGTTTTGACAAGAAACAGTGATTCCGGTCGGCAGATGCTTGACGCGAACAGCCGAATCAGTTGTATTTACGCTCTGGCCTCCTGCCCCGCCCGAATGAAACACATCTATTTTTAAATCTTTAGGATCAATTTTAACTTCAGTTTCGGTTTCGATATCAGGCATTACTTCCACAAGGGCGAAAGATGTCTGTCGCAGCGCCTTAGCATTGAAAGGTGACTGTCTTACCAAACGATGAACGCCAAATTCACCCTTGAGCTTACCGTAGGTAAAATCGCCAGTGAGCTCGACAGTAGCGCTTTTAAGACCAGCAATATTTCCGCGGGACTCATCCAATACTACCGCAGTCACACCGTTGTTTTCAGCCCAGCGCAAGTACATCCGCAGCAGCATCTCGGTCCAATCTTGCGCGTCGTCTCCTCCTGCTCCGGCAAAGAAATTGAGAATTGCGTTATGGTGATCGTATTTGCCGTTGAAATAGGCATATATCTCAAGCTTGTCTACCTCGTCCTTTAATGCCTCCATTTCCTCTTCAGTGGCGATTTGAGACATTTCGTATAGGTCATCATACTTTCGGGCCTCTTCCTCTAGACTCTTGAGCTCCTTGGCCTTCAGGCGGGAATTGGCCTCATTAAGCCAAAAATCAGGCGTATTCATCTCTTCTGAGATCACCTTAATGCGATCTTTCTTCTCTTCAATTTTCAGAATCGAGCGTAATTGCTCAAGTCTTTCATGTATAGTCATTTCCTACACAATAACACATTCAGTAATAAGTTATAAAGTTGTAAAGTCATAAATTGATGGCTATATTCTCTATATCATCCCAGTGGTGTATTGAAGGATAAAAGATTTTCTTTAAAATCGTCTGTACTCCATGCGGTAGGATTTCTCGCCTCGCTCGAGACACCCATCGGTGTGCTCGCGATGGGTCGAAATGACAAATTAAAATATCAGCTAGTCAGCCAGTTGGTCAGTCCCTCATTCGTAATTTATGTCTATTCGTAATTTTGTAGTATTACCAGCAGTTCTCGACTCGCCATGCTCGCTCGAACAATAAAACAGTCAGCAGGTCAGCAATAAGCCATAAGCATTATATTAATGTGTCATTGCGAGCGAATGAAATGAGCGCGGCAATCTATCAGGCAAGGGTTAATTAATAATTAAAAACTAAGGATTAAAGATTAGGGACTAGGGCGCTGATTCTTGCTTATGACTTATGACTTACGACTAAAGACTATCGACTAATCACTATCTCATTACAAAAAGCCCCTCTCTCGCTCATTGAGCTCGATCGGGGCTTTTTTATTATTATTCGAGCTTATCGAGAACTTCTCGATTATACTCGAAGTATAAAATTTATTTACCTAAAAGTTCGCTTGAAACTACTGCTTCAGTGGAAGCTCGTAATTTTTTCATCTTCATGCTGTATACAAAGTATCCAGCCAAAAGAGTCATAAGGGTTACTGCTACGTTTGAAGCAGCACCGGTGACAGGAAGCGCAGGGCCAACTGGAGGCTGAACAGGCTTCACTATCTTTTTGATACATGTGGTAGCGATATCAGATGCTTCCACTTTGTTGAAGAAAACCCTAGCCTTGTTGACTAAGCAACAATCTTCAGAAACCTTATCTGATACTTTAACCTTAAACCTTACAGTTACAGTCTCATTAGCACACAGATCGTTGATAACTATACCGTCACCGGTAATAACATCACCTGGGTTGCTTTCATGACCGTTTCTTATAACTACGGTCGAACCGACAACATATGAGGTATTTGCAGGGATCTCGTCTACCAAGACTACTCTGCCTGCAGTTGCAGCACCGGTATTTTTGATATTGATTTGATACTCAAGAGTATCGCCTGCTCTAGCTTCGTTCTTATCGACGAACGCATGTTCATCCAAAGTAACGTTTTTAACTAATTTATCTACGGTTATATTTGGAAACTGTTTAGGAATAGCTCTAAAACCGAAAGAAATATATTGAATATACTCCCAACAACCGTTTACGTCCCCAACATTTACTCCGTTGGCAATGATTTCATTACCAGTTTGACCATTTGGGAAAGGATATTCGGTTGTAGCTGAGCTATTTCTTGTTGGAAACCAACCTGTAAAACCAGGCATGTATTCCAAACGAGCATCCTCAGTCAAAGTAACCGTCATAGTATCAGTAACTGTTGCTGCATTGTCAGCGCTAATAGTAGCAGTGATAGTAGCAGTTTTGTTTTGTGTTTCCGCAGGAATAGTAACTTTTACTTTTGTATTTTTAGCTGTCGAGTTCAAAATTCCATTGTGGATATAAGCTAAACCACGGAATTCATCGCCGGGTTTACCGGAAACGGAAGCTTTCCACTCTGTTTCTCCGTTTGTTCTGTTTGCGCCTCGCAAAGTCTTCACATCTTTTTCCATGAAGTTGAATCTTGGCGTCTCTGAAGCTTTTGTTTCAATCGCAGGCATCAATACAGTTGCCGCAATCGCCAAACAAGCAAACAGTTTTTTAATACTCAATTTTGAAAGATTCATTTCTTTCCTTTCGTTAATTTGTTGCGAGGACGCTCGAGAGCGTTCTGGGCAAGCTTAAATAATATTTACTCTTTCTTATGCAATAACCCGTATGGTTACTGACTAAGAGGAGGCTTCCTCACCGCATTAAGCAGCGAGGAAGCGTGTTTGGGGTACGCTTCTATTTGAAGCGCGTGTTAGAGGAAATCTAACGAACTCCGCCAGGCCCTGAAGCGGGCGGTGGTAAATAAGGTCCGCCGCCGGGACCAGGACCCTCTTCGGGACAGGTCTTCGGCTTCTCGTCGCATTTAACGCTACTTTTAACAGCACCGACAGTAAGATTGGTCTCTTTTTCTTCAACGTAGCCAATCTTACTCCTGCGAGTCGATCGCAGTTCTCC
>JBBQQK010000056.1:0-7168 GCA_038216025.1 Patescibacteria group bacterium | reverse complement strand
TTGAAAAAGCTTTTGGTACCATAATTCATGGTAGGCCCTCCTTAGGTAAATTTGCGTTTCCCTATTGAGCCTACCATTTTTTTTGTTAGAAACCTGTACGCACAACTTTTCCGTGCTAAACCACGTACAAATTTACCCCACTAATTTAAGAAGAGCCCAGAAATAGTTGATATATTCGAATAAATGTTGTATAAAATACTAAGAGAGAGAAAGGTGTGTGTACTATGTATTCTTTCTTTGGACAATTTGATACGATCGAAAAGCTCAAAGAAGCCCGATCAATTCTGCTCGATTTGGCTGGCGCTGAGTATCGATCATACACTGATGACTCTGTCATCGCCGGATTGATAGGCCACATTGAGTGGTTACGCTATGTTATCGAGAGCGAACATGCGACAGACGCATTCGCTAGATATGCCCGGTGCTTTGCCAGGTGTATTGCCAGGCTTAGGTTTTGGTTTGATGATCCTGAAACGGTTCGTTTAGCTATACGTAGGTTTGAGCTCGAGTACTTCAATCCCCGCTTCAGTAAAATTACTGGAGCACTATGCGCCTAGTCCATAGCCGGGTCCGCTTTAGCGGATACCGGCTTTCTTTTTAATATGAGAAAGATACCAATCATAATAAATGGTATAAAAATAACAGAAGGAAGCCAAAGTTTTTGAGAAATCAGGTAAATCATGCTGGCAAGGCTAGTTAAGATTATTAATCCCCCGCCAACTAGAGGTTTAATAATTGCTACTACGCCCAAGATAATATAGAGATAAATTGGAAAGAATACTGCGCTTCCAAGATTTTGATTGTTGAGAAGCAAAGCCGTTGTATACAGGAATAAAATTAATACTAAAGAAATGTACCAATATTTATACTGTTTTAAGTTATTTAGCATAAAAAAGCTTTGATTTTAATACTAGAAAAGCAAATGCAGGTAAAGCCATCTGGCGGCTTGCCCGTGATGGTTCTTGAAACAGGCGGTAAAGCCACTCTAACCCGATTCTTTGTATAAACAAAGGAGAGCGCTTTTTTATGCCGGCTAAAAAGTCAAATGATCCACCTACGCCTATACCGATTTTGCAGCTTGTTCTCCTCAGATTTTGAGCGAGCCATAGCTCTTGTTTTGGGGCGCCGAATGCTACCAACAGCGCATCAGCATTAGATTTATTTATATTATAAACGATTTTGTCTATTTCTTCAAAGTTGCTTGAATCTACCCCGGCAATTTTTAAATCGATAAATTCAGTCTGAAGCGTTAGTGCTGCCCTTTCTGCTATAGTCGGTCCTCCTCCCAGCAGATAGATTTTTTTTCCTTTTTTTTGCGATAACTTTGCAATATTCTTTACAAAATCTGATCCGCTTATTCTTTCAGGGATAGGCTTTTTAAAAAATTTGGGCCAGATCGGGATTAAAACTAGGGAAATCATCCACTCAATAAGAATTATTAACTCACGAAGAACGGGTAGTTTCAGCTCATGAAATGATAAAAATTTTGCTGCCCAGACAGGGCCAATTCCGTCCGCAATGTTTAGGGAAGATTTTTCGTTCATCACCTTTGTTAGATCAGGATTTTTCAGAGCCTTCATAATTATCTCGGCGTTTGGCGTACATATGATATGTTTCGACTTCTTGTCTTCAAGAAAATCTACCACTTTTTCTTCGGCCTGTGCGGTTGTCATCGCGTCTATTTTTATGCCCAATACGTCGATTCTTTTCATTTATTGGCCATCTCTTTTTCTATATGGCTTGTTAAATTGCGGTTGAATTCATCAAGGGAAAATTGTTCTGCTCTCTTGCGGCATTTGGCGGAGTCATAAGATGTTTCGTTGAATCGGTCTAATGCACTATTAAGGCTTTTTATCGATTGCTCGTCAAAGAAAAGGCCTGTTTCCCCGGCAATAACGCTTTCTTTAACGCCGCCTTTATTGTAAGCGATCACGGGTGTGCCGGCTGCCATTGCTTCAAGAGGAGCTATGCCAAAATCTTCTTCTCCTGAAAATATATATCCTTTTGCCAGTCCCATTTTATTATACACATCCTCGTCTTTTTGCCAGCCTAAAAATTCAATATTTTTATTAGCGATTGCTTTCAGGTTGCTCAATTGCGAACCTGAGCCGATAACAACAAGTTTATCTTTTCTTTTGTTGAATGTTTCGACTACTAAATCCACCTTTTTATAAGGCTCCAGTCGTGAAACTACTAAGAAGAAGTCTTCTTTTTTTTCCCTTAGAGGTATGTCATTGGTGCTAACCGGCGGATATATGACAGTTGAGTCTTTTAAATAATATTTTTTAATACGTTCTTTAACATTTTCAGAATTAGCAATCCAGCTATCAACCCGGTCTGCGGATACTCGATCCCAAATTCTGATTTTGTGCATAAGACTTCTAACGTATAAACCCTTTATTCCATAGCCTAGGTTATTTTCTTTCAAGTACTCGTGAGACCAGTCCCATGCATAGCGCATCGGAGAGTGGCAATAACACAGATGCAGAGTGTTTGGCTTTGTGATTACCCCGTGAGCGAATGAATTTGATGAAGAAATAACAAGGTCGTATTTTGAAAGGTCGAACTCTTCGATGGCTTTTGGGTATTTTGAGAGCAAAAATTTCGGTTTTCTGATAATGGCCGGGAGGTTTTGTAAATTACTAGTTACGATATTTTTATCTTTAAACTGTCCGCAAGTTCCTTTTTCGTCATAAAGTAATGTGAAAATCGGAGCATCCGGATAGAGATCGCAAATAGCATGGAGCACTCTTTCTGCTCCTCCTAATTTGGTTAAAAAATCATGGATAATTGCTATTTTCATATATGGTTTGTTTGTTTAGAGCCTGGAAATTGTTTCCCTTAACTTTATAGCGGTTTCTTTCCAAGAATAATTTTTAATAATCTGTTCGCCTTTTTCTACTAGCTTTCTTCGCAGCGAAATATTGTTAATTAGATTATCCATGCTTTCTGAGATTTCTTCAATATCTTGAGGATCAACCAGTATCGCTCCCTCTCCGGCTACTTCCTTGATTGTTGATACATTTGAGGTAATAACTGGCGTTCCCGTGGCAAAAGCTTCAAGTATTGGAAGGCCGAAGCCTTCATAAAGAGATGGGTATACTAGCATTTCTGCATTTTTGTATAAATATGGCAACTCTTCGCTTTTTATATATCCGGGAAGTATAATATCTTTTTTAAATTTTGAGCTATCAACAGTCTCGATTATTTGCTCGTAACCATAACCCGGCTTGCCTGTTAGGACTAATTTGAGATCGCTTTTTGATTTATCTTTGAATATGTCAAACGCTTTTACTAAATTGATAGTATTTTTTCTATATTCAAGCCGGCCGACTGAAAGAATGTATTTTCCAATTTTTAATATGTCTTTACTTCCACTAACCGTAAAAGTTTCCTTGTCAAAAGCCAAAGGCACGATCTCTGTTTTTGCCTTAACATCGGGGTAAAATTTATATAAATCGTTACGGTTTGACTCAGAAGTAAGCAAGACGATTTTGGCTTTTTTGATGGCCTTTTCCACGCTCTTTTTTTGCCTTTTCAATTCTTCTCTCGAATATGAGTCCGGAAAATATTCAAAGGCAAAATCATGCAGCATAATGATTGAATTTTTGGGAGAAATTGATGGCAATCCGTTTGACAGCTCTAAAAAAATGTCCGGTTTGTCGCGCAATAAGGCCAAAGGCAGTATGAAATTATGCCAAGGCCTTCCTCTCACTATTTTCAACTGGGCATTTTGAGGAAGCTTCAAGTTGACATCTTTTTGAGTATAAAGCAGATAATCGTTATCGTGATCTACAGAAACAAGATTCATGATCATTTGGTTAACGGAATTCTCCAATCCGGTTGGTTTTTCTGCTGTTAACTTGGATGCGTCAATTGCAATTTTTATTCTTTTGCCCATAAAACCGATTTTTTGAATGATTCTAAATTTTCGATTGCGATTCCCGTGCCTTTTACAACTGATTCCATGGGGCTGTTGGCTACTTCACAAGGAACGCCAGTCACTTTGGTTAAAAGCGTATCTATTTGGCGCAATAAGGAACCGCCCCCCGTTAAAACAATTCCCTTGTCCATAACATCCGAAGCCAATTCTGGAGGTGTCTTTTGCAAAACTTCTTTAACTGCGTTGATTATATCCAGCATTGGCTGCTTTAAGGCCTTAACTATTTCTTCGGAAGAAATCATTATACTTTCAGGCAGTCCGGTAATAGTATTGGAACCCGATACTTCCATCTTTTCTTCTTTTTTCGGTGATTGTACGGTGCCAATTTTAATTTTAATCTCTTCAGATGTTTGCTCGCCAATAATTAAATTGTGCTTTTTGCGGATAAAGTTTGCAATCGCCTGATCAAAACGATTCCCTCCTACGCGAACAGACGAAGACGCAACGACGTCTCCAAGAGATATTACAGCTACTTCGCTGGTTCCGCCTCCAATATCTATAATCATATTGCCTGAAGGTATGGCAATTGGAATACCAGCGCCTAGCGCAGCTGCGATTGGTTGTTTTACAACAAAAGTTTCTTTGGCTCCGGCTGTATTGCAGGCATCAATCAATGCCCGTCTTTCGGTTGAGGTAATGCCGGCCGGAATAGATATCATGATATCGGGCTTGAACATGCGAAAATTGCCAGAGACTTTGTTGATAAAGTATCTAAGCATGGCTTCTGCAATTCTAAAATTCGCAATAACACCATCTTTCAATGGGCTGGCGGCAATAATGCTGTCCGGAGTACGTCCGATCATTTTCTTAGCCTCGTCACCTATGGCCATTATTTTATTGTCTGATGCTTGCAATGCGACTACGCTGGGCTCATTTATTACAATTCCCTTTTTCGGCACATAGACCCGTATGTTGTTGGTCCCAAGATCAATCGCAATTTTTCTAACCATTATTCAACCCTTTTTATTATTGCTCCTAAGTTTGTCAGTCTTTCGTCCATCTTTTCGTATCCTCTGTCTATGTAATAAATATCAGAAATCGTTGTTTCGCCTTTTGCTATTAAAGCTGCTATCACAAGGGCGGCCCCTCCACGGAGGTCTCTGCTGATAATATCTGCGCCTTCTAACTCAGTTGGTCCATATATTTTTGTGATGTGAGGACTAAGCACCTCTACTTTCGCTTCCATCATAGCCAATTCATCAAGATAAAGAAACCGTCCTTCAAAAATTGTTTCAAAAATAGTACACTCCCCTTCTGCTTGGGTCATGAGAGCGGCGTATGGCGATTGCAAATCAGTCGGAAAGCCAGGATATGTTCTTGTATCGATATTTTGAGCCGCCAGCTTTCCATGTTCATGCGTTAGGAGGTATTCTTTTCCGTCTCTCTCTATGATTTCAAAATTAGCTCCTGTTAACCATAATTTTTTAAGTACAATATTCAAATGGTTGCTTATAAACGGACCAATTTCAACTTCGGAATTTGTTGCTATGGCGGCGATAAGGTATGTGCCGGTTTCGATACGGTCGGGCAGAATATGATGTTCGGTGCCATGAAGCGACTCTACACCTTCGATAACAATCTCATGAGTACCAGCTCCGGATATTCGAGCGCCCATTTTGTTTAAATAACTAGCTAGGTCAGCAATTTCCGGCTCTGCTGCAGCCACATGTATTTCTGTGCGCCCCGGAGACAATACGGAAGCCATAATAGCGTTTTCTGTTGCAGTGACGCTTAGCTTTCCCAAAACTATTTTGGCAGCTTTCGGTTTGCCGCTGAGGTCATAACCATCTTCTGTTTGTTGGATATCCACGCCTTGTTGGGCAAAAATATCCAGATGGTCGTCGATAGGGCGAGCGCCAATAAGGCATCCTCCTGGCTGTGAAATCTTAGCTTGGCCAAATTTGGCCAAAAGTGGACCGACAAGCACAATGGAGCCCCGAAGCTTCTTGATCAGTTTAGCGTCAGGTATATGTGTATTTACGCCGGTGGGGTCTATGGTGACAGTGTTGTTCTCAAAATTGGTTTTCGCCCCGATGCTCTCAAGAATTTCAAGCATGTGTCTGATATCCACAATGTCAGGAACGTTGGATATTGTGGACGTGGAATCGGCAATTATGGCGGCGGGCAGTATCTTAAGAGCAGCGTTTTTAGCTCCTAGTATATTTACTTTTCCTTCAAGTTTCTGTTGGCCAGTTATGATAAATTTAGACATTATACTCCTTTAATCGCTGCTACTTTGCAAATATCAAATTGTTATTCAGCACATTAATAAAAATTAAAATTTCAGCTAAAGCCATGTTTCACAGGCGCAAGCTTATTCTATGGTAATATAGCTTTTTTTTCAATATAATATACACATGTATAATAGAAGAACAAAAAAACTGCCTCAAATTATCATTGTCCAGTTAAGCGTGGTTTTGCTCATCACATCCATGGCGCTTTCGATTTTATTTTACGCTTATGGCTATAGGTTCAATTTTCATAATTTCAAAATAATTAAAACCGGTATACTCCAAGTGGTATCGTATCCTAAAATTGCCGATGTTTATCTGAATGGCGATAAGAAAAACAGTAAAACGCCATATGCAATTAATTTAACGGCTGGTTACTATAATATAGAAATCCAGAAGGAAGGGTATGCGCCTTGGTCAATATCGGCTAAAGTCGAATCTGAGCTAGTGACAGATTTTAAGAACGTTGTTCTTTTTAAACAGAATCCGCAGGTGTCCGACCTTACGGATAATCGAAAAATAGACATTTTGAATTCACCCAACGAAATGCTAGCTCAAAAAAAGAACCCCAATCTAGTTTATGATAGTTATGAGCTGTGGTATAAAACAAAGTTGGTCACGCGATTTTCGTCAGCTATCGGTCATGCAATTTTGTACCCTGATGAGAACCACATAATTTACCAACAGGGAAAAGAGATAAGAATCATTGAGATATCCGGAACAAATGACACATTGCTTGTGGAAATGAGCTCAGACCGGCTAACCAATTTAGCCACCAATAACAAAGGTGAAGAATTGTACTATGTAGAGGACGGCGCTTACAAGATGGCAGTAATTAGATGATGATTAGTCCTCAGTCGTCAGTTGTTCTAGTTCTTAATCCTTACTTATTAATTCTTGCGTTCGTTTACTTGGCCAAAGTTCCGCCAAAATTAGTGGCAGCAACGGAATCGATGTTATCTGCTGGATCTGGGTAGACTTGCTTCGAAATGAT
>JBBQQK010000055.1:0-7263 GCA_038216025.1 Patescibacteria group bacterium | reverse complement strand
ACGCCGACGCAATATTATCAAGATTTTGACGGGCTTTTTGAGAGGTCTCAGCCACAGACACAAGCCTGACCTGGCATTCAAAACCAAGCTTTGCCGCCTTTTCCCCCAAAAGCTTTATTTGGCTCTCTTGCATTGGCGTCATTTTGTGAGGATTGTTTGGATTGTAAAATTCGTTATGCTGCTCTTTGCCGGTCATCGCTGTATTGCTGGATCCAACAAAATTGAAAAAGGATTCACTCGCTCTAACTAGCAAATTATTTGAATGGGAAATACGCGATTTTCCATGCTGTACGTCAAAAGCCGTTCTTTCGACAGATACTCTCCACATTCCAGAAGTCGGCCTAAGAAGAAGCTGGATGCCAAGCGATTCATCTGGCTGCAATCTGGACAACGAATTGGTAATTGCATTTAACGGGTCTTCTTCCAAATTTTTGTAAGTTTTAATTGGGAAGAAATATCTTTTTATTAGACCAAGATTTATTATTTCTACTTGAAGAGGTTTATTGGGGAAAATTGAGAATTCTTTATCTTCGAGAATTTCAGCATGTGGATATTGGGCATGCAGGTTTTTAACAACGGTATCAGATATTCGCCTTGAACATCCTACGTAAAAATAAATCATCCCCTCTTTTGCAATTAGCTCCAACGATACATGATCTTGTCCGGATATTTTCTTATCAATTGCGTTTTTGAATATTGAGTTTAAATTAGCGTAGAAAGGCTCGACAACAGCTAGCATTTCTTGAAAATTCTTCCGCTGATCATCTTCGGTTGCATGTAATTCCCTAGGAACAGATACGCGATACATTACCCAATCCCTGGTTAACCTTAGTTGGTTTTTATACAAAACTGTATGTCTTATTTTTTTGAAAATCAAATAGGCCAGCAATAGTAAAATTGTGCCTGCAATTATCCATACCCAAAATGGCAGCCCCGAACTGGCTGCTGACTCTCCAGTTTGATAATAGTCGTTATACCCCTCCATAAGTTTGATATTGTATACAGTTTTCAGTATACAAAGCTCTCGATATTATATTATTTAGCTAACATTTGACAAAATTAGGCAATTTTTTCTTCATCACGGACTAAGCTGGCTGCGTATTCTGCATCAGCGGCTGAAGCTGGTTTTCTTTTTAATGGATTAAGCTTGCTTAACCATGATTGTTTTGGTCCCTGTGGGATGTTGCCATCTTGTTGCGTTGGTTGATTTGTTACAAGATCAGCAGATTGGCCGCTATCTGCAACTACTTGCTTGGCCGCATTGTTTTTATCAATATGATCGTATAATGTCGAAGTATTTGCTGTATTTTCAACATCTTCAGCTACATTTGTAACTAATTCTTCTGCCACACGAGATTCGTTTGCTTGCCCGCCTGAAAGAATATTTAACTCAGGCCGGTCGCTCTCAGGGGAAGTGCCACCTCCATCAACAACAGTTAGAATCGGTTCGTTTACAACTATTTTTTCAGATGCTTGCGCTTCAGGAGTAATTGCACCTGTGGATGGAGTTATATTTTCAGACGGGAAGAAGTCATTGCTTGGACCAAGATCAGCAGTTTCGCTTGTCTGTCCGTTCAATACACCAATATTTTTCTGGATTTTAGCGATATGTTCATCAACCGGTTTTGCATCAGTATTTGCATAATTGTCAGCGATTACTGATTCGGGCGCAAGAGTAGACTCGCCAGTAACTGCTTCTACAACCGCTCCATTTTCCACAACACCCTCAACCAAAGGTTTTTCTTTATCCCAAACTATGTCTTCTGGCTGTTTTTCAGCAGAAGAAGTTTCTTGCACAGATTCACTTACAGGCATTGGCGTCTCAGCAGAAACTTGTACTTGAGCTCCTGTCGCTGCCTGATCAAAGCCGGATTCTATAGAAGGATCTTGTGTAATTTGAGCATTTGAATCACTTGATGCTGTTGCTTCAAAAAAAGACTTATCAGCTATGACTTTGGATTGGCCCCATGGATCAGCCGCGGCCACAGTATCAATGGTAGGCTCAGCTGCTTCTGTCTCCCGAGCAACAACTACATCAACTTCAGGTATTGAGGGAGTACTATTTGACTCTTGATTAGTTGATGTATTGTTTGCAACTTTTTGATCTAATTCCATTTGTAATGCTCTTTCTGTATTATGGGATTCCAATATAGGTCCTAAATTTTTAACAAAATTTTCATGCGCTTCCTTGTCGGCGCCTCTTGCTGAGTTTTGTTCGTCTACGATCTTGTGGTAAACATGTTTTACAATATTTATAGTTTCTAAATTCAATAATACGTCAAGAAGATCATGGTCTTTGATGTTTTGGCGAACATGATTAAAGATATGTTTCAGATCATGTATACTTTCTGATGATTCAACTTTTTCTAATAATTCGTTTTTTATCTTATTTCTAAGATCTTTCAAATCTTGAGAGTCCAAAACTTTTTTGATTTCTGTAATTTTTTGGTTGTAGCTATTTATCAACCTTTCAGTTGCGACAGAATTGGAAAGCATCTTTGGATCACTAAGAAGCTCATCTTTTTTGCTCTCTATTTCATCAAGTTTATTTTGCAAAGACTCTCTTCCAACTCCAGCTTCTTCAAGCATATGATGATATTGATCAATATCCTTCTGAAATTGTTCAAAATAGGTGTCTTTTTCTTGAGAAGATTCTGTTCCGAAAATCATGTCAAAAGATTCAGGCGTCAACTCCTTTATCACCAATTCTGAATCACCATCATCTTCAAAAGACCCAAAAACATAGTCTTCGACATCTTTTGGCAAAGCGCTTTCTGGCCCAGTATTTTTTATAGAATCCCTCATTTCTAAAACCATATGTTACTTCATTTTAAATCAATTTCGTCTTATTTGCAAAAGTTCATTCATATTTTCGGGTGCCCATTTTTTCAAATATTTGCTTCATTACATCTTTAGAAAGAGACGCCCCTCTCTTTTTGTCCCCTACAAATTTGATCTGGACATAGCCATCGGGTTTTTCGCTCATCTCCTCAATTGTCCTTGTTGCTACTCTGCCTTTATTATCGGAGATTTCCCATACGTCGCCTTTGTGAAACTCGATCACTCCCCCATCCGTTTTAGGCAATCGATATATCACGCTAGGATCTTCACTTTCAACTGAACCTAGGTTCTCTTGTTCTGATCTAAGCACAATATCATCATCTTTAGGGACAATCGCATCTTCTGTCGGTTCTGGGTTCGCGGCTACATCAACTTGAGGCGTTGCTGGAGCAACAATCTCTTCTTTAGAATGAATTGAGGCAGTTTCCTCTCCATTGAGTTGTTTTTTGAAATCTTCAATATCAAATCCTTCATTCCATTTCATGCCGGAGACTTGCTTAAACTTATCCTTCTGAATATCCAATTCTAAATCAGATCTTTTTTCTTCAATGTAGTCCCTAATTTTACCATCAACTGTTTCGACTTCTTTCAATTTTAGATCGATAGTATCCTTAACTTCTGCCCCAAAACCCTCTCTAGCTTTAGACAATTCATCCACGGTAGGTTCCGTTCTAGGCAGTACAGCTTCTGGATCAGAGCTAATGTCACTTAAGGCAATTATGTCATCGTTTTTATCAACCTTTAAATGTCGGGGAATTAGTTCCTTATATTGCCTTTTTACGTTTTTCCAATCTCTTTTCTCGTCTTTAGGCTTTAATGCTTTTAAAACACTAAAAACTTTTGTATAAATAATATTTTCTTCGCCGTTTTCTGTTACTTTAAACACCATGGTGCCTTCAGCTGGTATGCCGACCACTTCATATTTGGCATCTGGATGGTCTACAATTTTAGCTGTTTTTAATCGGTTCACATCGTCAACAGCACCTAATTTTTTAGTATAATAGATCGCCCCGCTACCTTCATTGGCCGGTACCCATTCTGCGCCAGGCTTGAAGAATTCGCCAATATGAACGACTTCCTGATTCTCAACCTCACCATTGACTACATTCTCAGCCGCAGGCTCCTCTGCGGGCTTCTCTTCAGGCTCCTCAATTTCAGGCTTGATGGGAGTTTCTACTTTTGGTTTTTCGGCATACCAGTCGATAGCTTGAGTCATCATCTGGTTTTTATCAAACTGAGTTGAATTTCCGTTTGGACCGATAAACAAAAAGGCAAACTCAGTGTCGTAATTAAACTCATATAGCTTATTATCCTCAAATCTAACAAAAACTTTTTTGCCCGCCTTTTGGGTCTCATTTGACTCTTCTATAAACTTATTAAGCGTTTCTTCATCTGAAGGTTTGAAATTCATTCTAAATTCCAGATCATCTCGTTTGATCTTATCGGGAGAAAGTTTAACTTCTAGTCCGTCATCCCCGGAATTAATTTCTTCAATTTCATAATCTGCAAAATCTGTAAATAGATTCTTTTCCCCTGTAACGACCTTCAACTTCACCCACTCTTTATCGATTGGATTTACAACTTTAACGTCTCCATTTTCATCAATTTTGAAACGTCGAGCCTTGCCTTGATATTCTTGATTAAGGGTTTTCGCTAATTCTTCAAAAGAGTTTATTTCGGGCTTCTCTGATGGATTTACTTCTTCATTCTCACTAGCGTTTGTTTTGTTCTCGTTTCTCTCCGCCAATTCCTTATATTTCCCTTGAAGCGCCCAATCTCGAAGCTGTTGGACATCTTCGGGCTCATCCTCCCCTGCTCCATCTGTTTCAGAGAAATCTTCAGGAATATATATTTTGACAAAACCTTTGATCTTAAATACATAAAGTTCATCGTTTTGATTCTTGATCACTATCTCATCGTCCATATTGTCATCTTCAGAAGGACCTGAAACTACTTCAAGTTGTGCATTTTCTTCTAGGTTTGACGCAAAGACACTATTGGTTTGATCACCTAACTTAATGGCATGAATTCTTTCTTGACTTGACTGGTCAGGCACCCATTTTGCACCTTTTTGGAAATAATTCTCAATTTGCTCGTTCTCCAACGCTTCTGGTGATTCAGCCTCTTCGCTTAATTCATTCACTTCATTGTTTTGCTCATTCGCAGGATTACCGAAATATTGAGCGTAGCATTCAGGAGACATTCCAAAGGCTTCATCTCTATCGCCACCCTGAGAATCCAGTGGCTGCAGAGTAATAACTCCAGTATTTTCGTCAATGCCTAGAATACGGAATTTATCACCAGGCTCATATGTATTATCATCCACACCGAATCCTGCGCGACACTCAACCTCATCACCAGCCCTAAGCTCGCTTTCTACGCCAGCTCCAGCCTCAGCTGCGTTGTTGTTATTAGGAATGCTCTCGGTACCGCGGTTGAATATTTTTTCAAATTTTTTATCGACACCAGGTTTTCTGACAAATAAATATTCAAGTGCCTCAGCCGTTACAATAGCTCCGAACGCGCCTGCTAAAAGTTTTTGAAATTGATTACCTGCGATTTCGTTAATCTTGTCCCTAAACGCATTTGCGCCCGCTTCTCCCATATCATGCATGCCCTTTTCAAACAAAGCACCAGCAGCACCATCTTTTAAGAATTGATTGGCCAATTCCGGATGTGAATTCATAAGACTTGCCAAGTCGGCTTGTTCTGTGCCACCGTAATCAAAAACAATTTTGCTTATATCTCCACCAAGCGCATGCACATGATGTGTTGATTCGCTAACCAACCCTAGATTTTCTACTATCTTCCCAAGACCCTGGCCACCGATATCGAGACCCTGCTCAGCGATAACTTCTTTTGCCTTTTCACTAAATAGATGTGCCACTGCGCCGCCTGCCAGAAGACCGGTGATCAAAGATGCCCCAATTTTTGCATTGTTCCATGTTTTTTCAGACTTCTTTAGCTTTTCCCTCATCTCATTCATGCTAATAGTTTCGTCTTCATGATCAATATTTTGAACATTTTCAGTATTTTGAGCAGTATTGTAGTAATTGATAAAATTGAGAACGGTTTCTTGTTTCCAATTAGAGTTTAAAACCTCTTGAGCGAGCCGTTTCATCTCGAAAAGTTTTTCTTGCTGGTGCTCGCGAAGTGTCCCTCGCATCCCTTTCTCTCTTGCTTCGCCCCCAGTCCAACGTTTCACCAAATCCACGCCACCTCTAGCAACAGAACTTGTAGCCAAACCTGCCCCAACAGTACCGAGAGCAGCGATCAGAGGCACGCCTCCAAAAATAACTGTTGCACCAGCAAAAAGTAAGCCGACCCCAGTCCTAATAGCAGCTTTCTTAATGATATTTCTAGTTTTTTCTTTGTTAGACAACTCCCTGTATTCGTTGGAGTTTTCAAGATCTTCACTTGAACTTTTGGCCAAAGATTCGATCAAGTTGCGTAAATCAGCATTCATGGGCTCGCGTTCTGCAGAATTGAGAGGTGGATCAACTGGATCCGTTTCACTTGATTCGACATTTTGCCCTTCCGCACTTGAAACTGCATCAGCACGAGCTTGTTCTATTTCCTCTTGTTCCGCTTCTTCTTCCGCTTGACGTCTCAATTCATCTTCGCTTAGAGCCTGATCTGGTGCCGCACTTCCTATATTTTCTGCCATAATGCCTCCTAAGCTTCAACTTTAGCTTTTAATCCAAGCTTCATCATATCGGTAGCGTTCTTCATTTGAGCTTTGTAAATAATAGCTTCTTCTAAAAATATGATGTCGGTGTCAATACTGTTTGCCTTAAAAAACTTTTCAATCTCTTCTTCTGCTCCGATGTTTTTAAACTCGTCTAACTGATTTTTTTCTTTGAGTTCGTTTAAAATACGTTCAAAAACTCTGTTTTGAACAGTTTCAAGTATCTGACCTCTTAGTTCTTGTTTTTCTCCCTCCGGCAAATCAGTAAGACCAACAATATCGATAATATCTTTACCGATCAGTTCGTCAATCTCTTTTTGATCCAAATTATTATCGCTCATTTACCCTCCAGTAGTACTTATCTTTTAATTCAAAAAATACACTAATTTCACAAATTTATTATATACCCAAAACCATTTTTCCAGCAAATAAAAATTAGCCATGAGTCAATAGTCGTCAGTTATAATATTAAAAGAATCGCTTATAATAAAACTAAGAAAAGATGACTGATGACTGATGACTGATGACTGATGACTGATGACTGATGACTGATGACTGATGACTGATGACTGATGACTAATATGGCGTCTATATTAATAAAAACCACCCGTTAGAACACGGGTGGTTTTTTACGCCACATCAACCCGGGCTACGCCCTATCACTAGAGCGGTAATTGTAAATTTTGTTTTCGAAAACGGTCTTGATTCTTGATGTACGTTTTTAGGGCTATTTC
>JBBQQK010000054.1:0-7328 GCA_038216025.1 Patescibacteria group bacterium | reverse complement strand
ATGGATAGTGCGGCAAAGAGACCAGAACGCGCTGCTCATCGAAAGCAATGATAGCCTTTTGACTGTCGTAATCCCGCTCTGGACGTTCGACGATTTTACCTTCAATTTCAATTTCTTTATCGTAAATAACCTTTTTCGAATGTTTGAATTCAAAAAATGAATAATGAGCCGCCCCCAAGAAAACGAAAATTAGGACAAAAGATGACAAAGACCATAAATAGTTTCGGAGCAAGCAATTTGACAGTGCAGTAAGCGACAAGGCAATCAAAATTGTCAAAAAGATCATCTCGCAACGTTGCCAATCCAACGACAGAAAAGAAGTCAAGCCAACCCCAACCAAAAAACCAACGAGAAGTAATGTAAATAGACGAAAGGGAGGTATTGGTTTTTTTGTCATGATTGAGATATCAAGAAAAAGCACTTTAAGGTAAAATTGGATATTATTGAACCGGATGCAAATTTATTGTATCATAGAGCACGACACTAAATTAATCAAATTATTCAATACTATGCCAAAAAAAGAAGAAAATACAAACGAACAATTGACAGAACTTGAGCAAAAAATCGGCGAGCTAACTGCCGGTTGGCAAAGAACTCAAGCTGATTTCATAAATTTCAAAAAACAAACCACCGAAGAAAAAGCCAAGTTTTGCCGAACGGCCAATGCCAATCTGATTTATGAACTTTTGCCGGTGCTTGATAACTTTCAATTGGCTGCCAAACATGTCCCTGAAAATCTGCAAAAGGACAATTGGGTTTTGGGAATCAATCAAATTGAGCGCCAATTTGAAGACATCTTACTTTCAATTGGTTTGGAGCGCATCGAAACGATCGGTCAACAATTTGATCCGGCTATACATGAAGCGATTGACCATATAGAATCAGAAAAACCTGAAGATGAAGTCGTTGAGGAAATTTCCGCCGGCTATACTTATGATGGAGATATTCTGCGCCCCTCCAAAGTTAAGGTTTCCAAAGGAAACCTTAATGGTGAGCAAGCGTAGCGAGTCGAATCCATCTTGATAATAGACTTTCATCCTGAGCTTGTCGAAGGATCTGCGCCTGGTTTCCAAAGGAAACTTTCATCCTGAGCTTATCGAAGGAGAAACTCTGAGTCCCTGGTCCTTAAGATAATTATATGGACTCTAAATAACCTACTAAAATTATTAACGATTGCTTGCTAACTTGGCCAAAAAAAAGCGCAACCCTGGACGCAGGTTACGCTTAAGTTGCTCAATCCTTGTGAGATTGAGTTTGGGATCAAATCTTCACGATTTGGATTCGAGGCTTCCATATATGACAATCACCGTTGCCCCCGCTAGAAGACCTGCTAATGCGAAGACGCAGACCGCAGAAAATGCCTGTGGAACTGCCACTTCGCCAACCAGAATCAAATACCCGAAATAGCTGACTACAACAATCACCGCTGACATCACCAGTGCAAGCAATATCAAAAGCAACTTATTCATCTCATGCATCCCTCCCTTCAACGAGATGAAGCATATTCATATCACAAATTCAGTCCTTTTTCAATGACGAAATGTGCTTAAATAAAAAAATTGAGCGGGAAGGGAGAATATCTCCCGACCCGCTCGTGGCTCTGTTTTGTATCATTGGCTGTGCTAGCGGTGTGCAGCCAATCACAGTTAGGCCTTTCCTTGAGCTGACGACTCTCACTGCCTCCGTCTTTGCTCGAATTCACTATACGCAATGTTTTTATATAATAGCACATATTATGCTGTTTGTCAATAGCTTTTTCACTTTTTTATCATTTCTATTGTCATTTATTTCATATATTAGCTAAAGGGTTAGGAGTAGCCTTGAAAATAGGTTATTGACCCATTCGACTGAAGCTCAGGGTCAACCTATTGTAATAAAATGGGGTTGACAAAATGTAAAGTATACTTTACATTATATATAGATCTATAAAGAGTCATCAGTATAAAAGAAAGGAATATTATGGGTAAAATAATCGGTATCGATCTCGGTACAACAAACTCAGCTGTCGCTGTCATGGAAGGCGGCGAAGCTAAAATCATCCCTACCGCTGAAGGTGGCAGAACTTGCCCTTCTGTCGTAGCGGAAACCAAAAAAGGCGATCGTCTTGTAGGTCAATTGGCCAAAAGACAAGCCGTAACAAACGCTGAAAACACTATTTTTTCAGTTAAAAGATTTATCGGTCGCAAATTTGACGATCCTGAAGTTCAAGCTGACCTCAAAAAAATGCCTTATGCTACCAAAAAAGCATCTGATGGGGCAGTTCGTATCGTCATCAACGGCAAAGAATATTCATCTCAGGAAATCTCTGCTTTCATTTTACAGAAACTCAAGACTGACGCCGAAACCTACTTAGGCGACAAAGTTACAGAAGCTGTTATCACAGTTCCTGCTTACTTCAACGATTCACAAAGACAAGCAACCAAAGATGCCGGTGAAATTGCCGGTTTGGACGTCAAGAGAATTATCAACGAGCCAACAGCGGCCGCGCTTGCTTATGGTCTCGACAAAAAGAAAAACGAGAAAATCGCCGTATACGACTTCGGTGGCGGTACATTTGATATTACCATTCTTGAGCTTGGCGATGGCGTATTTGAAGTTTTGGCAACCAACGGAGATACCCATTTGGGTGGTGATGACTTCGACAACTTGATCATGGACTATATTATCGATGAATTTAAGAAAGATCAGGGAATCGATCTTCATGCGGACAATGCCGCTATTCAGAGAGTAAAAGAAGCGGCTGAAAAAGCCAAAATTGAGCTCTCGAGCACTGCTGAGACAGAAATTAATCTTCCTTTCGTCACCGCAGACGCATCCGGACCAAAACATTTGCAGATGACGATCAGCCGGGCCAAATTGGAAGACATAACGGCAGCATTTATTAAAAGATCTTTAAAGCCATGCGAAACTGTATTGAAAGATGCCAAGCTTGAAGCCAAGGATATCGACGAAATTATCTTGGTTGGCGGCATGACAAGAATGCCTGCAATCAGAGAAGCAGTTAAAAAATTCTTTGGCAAAGAGCCAAACCACTCAGTCAATCCGGATGAAGCAGTTGCTCTTGGAGCTGCGATTCAAGGCGGAGTACTTGGCGGTGAAGTTAAAGATTTGCTGCTCTTGGATGTGACTCCCCTTTCACTCGGTATCGAGACTCTAGGCGGCGTATCGACTAAATTAATCGAAAAAAATACGACAATTCCAACTTCAAAGTCACAAGTCTTTACGACTGCAGCCGACAATCAAACTTCAGTGGAAATTCATGTATTGCAAGGCGAGCGTGAAATGGCTGGAGACAATAAAACGCTTGGTAGATTTATTCTCGATGGTATGCCTCCAGCGCCTCGTGGAATCCCTCAGGTTGAAGTATCTTTTGATATCGATGCTAACGGCATTGTCAACGTAAAAGCTACCGATAAGGCTTCTGGCAAGGCGCAACACATCACTATCACCTCTTCATCCGGTTTATCAAAGGAAGAAATTGAGCGCATGAAGCAAGATGCAGCCTCTCACGAAGAAGAAGACAAAAAGAAACGTGAGTTAATAGAAGTGCGCAATCAAGCAGAAACTTTGATCTACACAGCGGAAAAGTCACTCAAGGATGCCGGCGATAAGGCTGATTCTAACTTAAAGAGCGATATTGAAACTAAAATAACCGCCCTTAAGGAAGTTAAAGACCAAGACAATACCGAAGAGATCAAAACTCAATTGGATTCTTTGAGCAAGACTTTATCCGAACTTGGACAAAAGATGTACGAACAGGCAGCGCAAAGCCAACCAGGAACAGAACAAGCCAAGCAAGAAGAAGGCAAAGAAGAACCAAAAGAAGAAGAAACAGAAGACAAGAAAAAAGAATAATATTTCACTCGATAATGCGCTCCTCGAATTGCAACCACTCATTGTCATTGTTCGCCTCCGAGGCGACGGCAATCCGTCATTATGATAGATTGCTTCGTGACACACTCGCAATGACGACACAGTGGGCGGTTGCTTTGTAGTCAATAGACGAGGAGCGCTTATTGTGATAAAATAAATAAATTACAAATGTCAAATTATAAATACTAATACAGTGTCATCCCGTAAACACTTTAAGGGTTCCTCTCCTTTCCAAGGAGAGGTCAGGTGAGGTTTCAACTTGATAGCAACTTATACGGGATCCAGATCCTGAATGAATGATTACGATAAGAAATTAATGTAGCTTCAGGATGACAACACATTATGGCAAAAGATTATTACGAAACACTAGGAATAAATAGGAGTGCTTCAGCGGAAGAAATAAAGCGCGCTTACAGGCGTCTTGCTTTAAAGTATCATCCTGATAGAGCAAGCAAAGGCGACAAGGAAGCGGAGCAAAAGTTTAAAGAAGCTAGCGAAGCCTATCAAATACTCTCCGATCCGCAAAAAAAATCTCAATACGACCAGTACGGCCGCACTTTTGATCAATCCGCAGGTGCCGGAGCAGGCGCAGGAGGCTTTGGCGGATTTGACTTCTCTGATTTTCAACAAGGCGGCGGCTTTGGTGGTTTTGGCGGACTCGGCGATATCTTTGAAGACTTTTTTGGAGCGTCTTTATCTCAAATACAAGCTGAAATTGCCATCTCTCCTGCTCAAGCTGTTATTGGAGACAAACTAAGCGTCAAAATAAACAACGATACACTTGAATTTAATATCCCCGCAGGCACACAAGAAGGCTCGCAATTTCGCTTTCCGGGCAAAGGCAGAGCCTACAAAGGCGGCAGACGAGGCGATTTGATTTTAACCGTTCGTATTGATACCCCCCGCAACTTATCCAAAGAACAAAAAGAACTATGGGAAAAACTAAGAGATCTCGACAAAAAAAAGCGCGGCTGGTTCGGATAAAGGCTTAAAGCTTAAAGCTATAAGTTTTCAATTCTCAGTTTTCAGTTTACAGTTTTAGCAATTTATTAAAATTCACACTCTCTATTTGTCATTTCGACCCCATGAGGTCACAAAGTGAGCGAATGAGGAGAAATCTTCAGATTAATGTATCTATCGTCATCCTGAATACAATGAAGGATCTAGCGAACGCAGTAAGCGTGCGGCTTTGCCTAAGTTCTTTACCCGCCAAGCGGGCTCAGAATAATAACATATTTATCTGCATAGCATGCAATATACTCTAATGCTTCCCTGTAAATCGTAGTCTTATGCTCGTGTTTTTGCTCCTCCTTTATTGTCTCTCTGACAAAACCCTAATTTGTCCACGTTGACAGCATACCCCTCGATGGACGATAATAGAAGTAACATTTTCATTTGTCATTTTTCAATTTCCATTTGTAAACTGTAAATTGAATAATTGAAAATTCCCGATTTATCGGGGTGGAGGGTTTTTAATGCAACTTCCCAGTGTGGATATATTTATCGGTCTAGCTTTTCTCCTTGGAATCGCTTATGGCTTCATACTTAAACGCGAAAAGACCATCACAGCTTTGTGTTCGGTCTATGTCGGGTTGGTGATCGCTTCCACTTTTTCCGACCAAGTTTTTAAATTTTTCAATGGCAATGCGATAGTTGCCAACTCGATCTGGATACGCTCCAATGCCTCCCTATCGACCATATCGATAGTTTTGTTTTTACTCTCGATCTTCTTCATATCGGGAGCAATTAGTTCGCACACAAACAGCAGCAAGAACAACGAAGTATCACCAATGGAAGTAATCATCTACATGGCTTTCACTATGGCATTGATTATATCGTCGATTTTAATTTTCTTACCTGAAGCGACTACCAACAACTACATCGCGACTTCAACTACCGCCAAGATATTATTGAATTATCGCACCTTTTGGGTTATCGGCGCGCCGGTTATGATCGTCTTGTTAAATATTAGAAGTGGAAAGAAATAATTAATCAGTCACTGCGAGCCCTAAGGGGCGTGGCAATCCATAAGGACAATAATTATGTTTTTATTTAGATGGCTTTTGAATATTGCCTCTCTCATGCTTGTTGACTATATCGTTCCGGGGATAAGCTACAGTGGTTTTTGGTCGCTTTTTTGGGTTTCTCTTCTCTTGGGCTTTCTCAATGCGGTTGTTCGCCCCATCATCATCATTTTAACTTTGCCCGTTAATGTCTTAACTATGGGCCTATTTACTTTTATCATCAACGCTTTTGTTTTCTGGCTTGTTGGCACTATTGTTAAAGGCTTCACTATCACTGATTTCAATGCCGCTTTCTTTGGAGCATTAGTCTACTATGTATTAATCCTAATTATCAATTACTTTTTAGAAAAGAAACCCAGAAGAATTCAAACAAAAAGCATCAAATAGCTAGCAATTTAGGCTTAATTGCAAAAAATTGTTGCTAAATTAGCCTTTTTAGCATATCCTAGACTTAATAATCAATCATTTATCTACAAGGAATTGTAATCATGGCTAAAAAAACTGCCCAAAATGTGGGTCAAACAAGGTTAAGAAATATGGTAAAACTTTAGGCAAACAGCGGTATAAATGCCTTGATTGCAGTAAGTTTTTTCAATCAAAAAACCGTCCAGAAAAACTAGAAAGAAAACTCTACGAAGAGTATGCCAATGGCCGCAAAACTTTGAAGATATTGGCCAAGGAGAATGATCGAAGCATAAATTGGGTTAGAGCTAAATTGGCCAAAGCAGAGACCCTGATAAAAGAGGTCAAACCGGATGGCCATGTCATGATCGCCGACTGTACATTCTTTGGCCGAGGATACGGTTTCATTATATTTAGAGCAGTTGAATTAAAGAAAAATATCTACATAAATTCTTTAATGTTTGAGACAATATATGAATACCAAAAAGGCAGATTGAAAGTTGAAAAACTTGGCTTCAAAATTAAAGCCATAGTGCTAGATGGTAGACCTGGAGTGAGAAATATATTCAATGATATCCCAGTCCAGATGTGTCATTTTCACCAAAAACAGATTATTCAAAGGTACTTGACTCTTCGCCCGAGACTTGAGGCTAGCGTTGAATTAAAGACGATTTCAGACGCACTGGCCAATACCACAGAAGATGAATTTTCGACCAAGCTTTTTGCCTGGCACGACAAATGGATTTCCTTTTTAAAGGAAAGAACCACTGACCCAATTACCGGCAGATGGCATTACACACACAAGAGGACGAGAGCAGTTTTCAGAAGCCTTAAGAATAATCTACCATATCTTTTTACCTACCTGAAATATCCTGAGTTGAACATACCGAATACAACCAATTCGCTAGACGGTAGCTTCTCTTGGTTAAAACAAAAAGTAGGTATTCATAGGGGCATGACCAGAATAAATAGGGCAAAAATTATTGAGTATATTTTGAACAATTAGCAACAAGAATTTGATATTAACCC
>JBBQQK010000053.1:0-7824 GCA_038216025.1 Patescibacteria group bacterium | reverse complement strand
AGGCACACGCTTTGATACGGTAACACAAGAAGATGTTGACAGGGCTGTAAAGCTCATCAACAACAGACCAAGGAAACGACTAAATTATCTGACACCTTACGAGATCTTTGTTAAAAATTGCGTTTCGGACTAGAATTCAGGGTCAATATTAAAGCTTTTTAAATACATCTCTCTTAAAAATTGAGACAAAGAAGGAACTTCCCTCGCCTTGCTTACTCTCTACCCATATGTTACCTCTGTGAACTTCGACGATCAATTTCGCCAAATAAAGACCCAGACCGGCACCTTCCTGAACATACTGAGCAGAACTAGGAGCCCTATAAAACTTTGTAAATAATTTATTAACTTCCGATGCAGCTATACCGAATCCATGATCTCTTATCTCCATTTCAAAGCTGCTTCCCTTTTCGCGCAAAAAAACAGAAATTTCTCCGTCATTACGCGAATATTTCACTGCGTTAACAATCAAATTCAAAACCGCTTGTTTGAGCTTTGAGGCATCTGCCAGTATAAGACACTTTTGCTTTATAGACTTATGGACAACGATTCCTTTTGCTTTAGCCATAGAGCCAATATCCTTTAAGGAATCCTCTATAATATCTGAGAAATCAGCAGGCATAAAGATATTGCTGCTAAACCCTTGCTTTAACGAAGTAATATTTATTAAATCATCGCTTAAGATCTGCAATCGATTATAATTCATCTGTATATCTTCAACGAGTTTTTTGTAAACTTTTGTTGATGGATTACCTTCTTGAAGATAGGCAACATCAAATTTTATATGATTTAAAGGAATTTTGAGGTTATGAGCGGCAATATCCACGAACTGATCCTTAACTTTGTCGAGCTCTTTTAGGTCCTTAATATTTTGCTCAAGAGTATTAGCCATCTTATTGGTCGCTAGCGCAAGATTTCCGATTTCATCATTTGACCTCAATTCAATCCTTTCTCCGTAGCGCCCTTTACTGATGCGCCTTGTCATCTTGCTTACCGAAGAGATTGGATTTATCAATAGATTATTAACAACAGTGGTTATTAATACCAAAGCGAAGAGATAAGAAAAAAGGACCAATAACAAAATCTGCATGGTCATGTTTACCAGATTATCATGTACAGATTTATAAGAAACATAGTAAACAGCCGTAAAAGGGTGGGCACCCCAATCACCTACATAAGGATAAAAAATCCTCTCAATTTCAGACTTATTATTTTCATTATGTAAATAGGATGGCTTATCGCTCAATATTCCATCCATTTGTGCGACATCAACGACAACATCAACGACAACATCATCAGCCCCAGCATTATAACCGCTTTGCCCCAACAGAGTAGAGTCAAAAATTATTTTCCCATTTACATCAACGAACTGAACTTTAGTAATGTCTTTATTCAATTCCAGAGTGCTTTGATACAACTCTTTGAATTTAAAATATCCAGAGTTAAAATATGTATCGTAATTCTGGGCCAACGGCTTAGTTGCCAATTCAGAGAAAGCTATTGACCCAGAGGTTACCTGTTGTCTTATTTGGTTGTTATTCCTAACGCCAATAACATAACCGCTTACGCCAAAAATGACTGATAGCAAGATAGTTATAACAAGTATGAATTTGCTCTTCAAGCTTCTAATCTTGAACATTTTTGGCCTTAATGATCTAAATTAACTAGTTACTTTTTCAGTCCGGCGATTTCAAAGACACGTATCCCTCCATCCATTCTGGGAATGTAGTGCAGATCCTTTGAAAAGACCCTCTTGGTATTGAAGTGATGAAGCGGAAGCATTGCAACGTCATCGCTTGCAATTTTAATTGCCTGTTTCAACTGGGTTAAACGTGATTTAGGGTCAAGATTCCTAGATGCCTGATCAAGAACTTGGTCTAAACTTGTGTTAGAATAACCCAGATTGCTTGCACCGTACAAGTGGTCGTCTGTAGGAGTGTGAAGAAGGGCATTCAAAACATCACCCGACTCCATAGTATCCGGGCTCCAAGATATCAGATAGGCAGACAAGTCTTTTTTCATAACTTTTTGCATTAGCTGCTCTTGACTAAGTTCATTTATGGTTGCGTTAATACCTATTTGTTGTAGTCCAGCAGTGATTGCGCTATAAACATCTTTAACCTCTTTAAGAGAAGACACGCTTCCATCAATTGTCATGGAGAAGCCATTAGAATAGCCGGCTTCAGCCATTAGCTCTTTGGCCTTGATCGGGTCATGAGGCAATGACGATATATTCTCATTATAACCAAAAATACCCTTGTTAACTATTTGATTGGAGAGACCTAATTTATCCGATGATGCAAGGACTTCATCAAGGTCGATTGCCATAGCGATTGCCTGTCTAACTTTAAGATCCCTTAGAGGATTTTCTGGTTGGTCTATATAAGGAGTTTTACCACTTACGCTATCAAATCCAAGAAAATAAACTGATGGATCCTCAAATTCTATTTTTGAAACCTCTTTGTTAGCGATAGCTGCTGCAATTTTATCCTGTGATGCTTGATCTCCATATCCATAAGATAACATGTCAAGCTTGTTATTTAGCAATAAATCAAAGTTCACAGATTCATCAGGTGAAGATACTACATAAGAGAACTGTTTGATTTTAGGTTTTTCGCCCCAATAATTCTCGTTTCTTACAAGTTTCAGCTCAAGATCGGTCTTTTCTTGAATAAGGTAAGTACCGCTACCAATATTATTTTTTGTGCCGTTCTTTTCAACTTCTTCCTTTGATAATATAAAGAAGTTTATAGCAAGTCTATTCAGTAAAATTGGGTCAGGATCGGAAGTAATAAAATCTACAGTGGTAGCATTTATAATGCCAATCTCTTTGACCGAAGGAATAAAGTCTTTCGAGGGGGAATTGCTCTCCATTAGGTAATCAAAAGTAAATTTAACATCTTCGGCGGTTAAAGGAGAACCGTTACTGAACTTAGCATTTGGATTAAGATTGAACCGCCAAGTGTTGTCGTCAGGATTCGTCCAATTTTCTGCTAAAAGTTTGGCTATTTTGTTCTCTGGATCTAAATACACTAAAGTTTCGAATAGATGAGTATTGAAATTATTTGTATAAAAATCCGGATAACTTTCCGGATACAACCCAAATGCTCCCTCTTTTATTGAATAAGTAGGCAATATTAAATTATCGCGCTCAACCAGTTCTAGTGCCTTCTCCGATGCTACCTCTTTTTCGGCCGTTTTCTGCCAAAATTTTAAGTAAGCAAGTGTTCCACCACCAATTACTATGACTACCAAAAAAATGGCAATCAATACCTTTGATACTTTCATCTTCTCTCCTCCTAAATTATTACAATATCTATTCTACCACCATCTATAAAAATATCATACCGAATACCCAACATTGTATCTTTGGTTTTTTCTTTGTTTCTATTATAATAGAATAATGAATAAAAAAATACTTCTAGTAATACTTGATGGTTGGGGATTAGCTGAAACTTGGGGAGGAAATGCAATAGCCCTTGCCAAAACCCCCACTATGGACAAATTAATAGAAGATTTCCCCAATATCGCCATCCAATCTTATGGAGAAGCAGTAGGGCTTCCTTTTGGAGAACCTGGCAATTCTGAAGTTGGCCACTTAAATATAGGAACAGGACAGATGGCGGGTCAAGGATTAACCGCTATTAACCAAAAAATCAATGATAAATCTTTTTATTCAAACAAAATATTGGAAAAACTCTTCGGATCAACAATAAAAAACGATAAAAATTTGCACCTAATAGGCCTCTTGAGTGATGGTGGCATCCATTCGCACTTAAGCCACTTGTTTGCATTGCTGGAAATGGCCAAAAACAACGGTCTTAAAAATGTCTACATTCACATCATTTCCGATGGACGCGACAGCCCTCCCACCAGCGGATTAAAATATTTGAAATCCCTGCGTCAAAAAACGGAAGAGTTGGGAATAGGCAAAATCTCCTCAGTTTCTGGAAGATATTATGCAATGGATAGAGACAACAATTGGGATAGAATCGAGAAATCATATAATGTAGTTACAGGCGATAATGCTGAAAACACGTGTCGTGTGGCCGAAGAAGCCTTTACTAAGTCTTACGCCAACGGCACAACTGATGAATTCATACTACCGACGATAACCAAAGAAGGTAAACCGATTTTAGATGGTGATAGCCTGGTCTTCTTCAATTACCGAAGCGATAGAGCTAAACAAATCGCCAGAGCCTTAGCCGACAAAGATTTCAAAGAATTTAAGAGAAATCAGGTTATCAAAAACTTAACTTTAGCAACCTTTGCTTCGTATCAAGAAGGCCTTAATGCGAAAATAATTTTTGAGCCAACAGAAATTTCAGGTCAATTGCCCAAATTATTAAGCGATCACAAGCTATTACAGCTCCATGTCGCAGAAACTGAAAAATATGCCCATGTGACTTATTTTTTTAATGGTGGACTAGATCAACGCTATATAGGAGAAGATAGAATTTTAGTTGCTTCGCCGGCCGTTAAAACATATGATTTAAGACCAGAAATGAGTGCTGCCGCAACCACAAAAAAGACAATACTTAAGCTAGAAAAGAATAATTTCACTGTTATCAATTACGCCAATGCAGACATGGTTGGGCATACAGGCAATTTTAAAGCAGTTATAAAAGCAGTTGAATTCACGGATCATTGCCTGGGCCAATTATTAAATGCCGCATTCAAATACAACGTGTTGCCGATAATAACTGCTGACCACGGCAATGCAGAACAGATGATAAGTCCTTTAACCGGCCAACCTGATACAGAGCATACCAACAATCCAGTGCCTTTCATTGTGGCTACAAATAAAAAAATAAAACTAAAAAAGGACGGCGCACTAAAAGATATCGCACCTACGCTTTTGGATATATACGGACTTCCTGTCTCGGATCAGATGCAGGGAAAATGCATTATCCAGTAAAACAGTCTACTTGTTTTCGAGAATTCTCACTGCTGGCAAATAGGACAAAAATGGGTTCCTCTACCACCTAAAGCTATGCGTCCTACAGTACCGCCGCAATTATTGGCGCAAGGCTTGCCTGTTCTTCGATAGACTTTAGCATGTTCTCCCATTGTGCCCTGATTTCCAAATGCATCAACATAAGTATCTTCGGACGAACCGCCGTATTTTATACCAAGATCAAGCGCTTTGCGAATATTATCACGTATCGATCCCCATTCAGAAGGTGAAAGATCTTTCACGGCTCTAGTTGGCATTATTTTTGAATAGAACAATGCTTCATCTACGTAGATATTGCCCACGCCCGAAATAATTTCTTGGTCAGTAATAAATTGCTTTATTTTTCGTGTCGGTATTCTTTTTGCACGATTTGCCATGTACTCAATAGTAAAATCTTTAGAAAAAGGTTCAGGGCCCAAATTTTTAAGCTCTTTTATCTCCCTCAACCTGTCATCCTCGGGCTTGACCCGGGGATCCAAGGAATAGATTCCTGCCTTCGCAGGATTGACAGCATCTAAATCATACAATTTCATGTATCCAAATCTACGCAAATCATTGAAAAACAAAACCGACCGATCATCAAAATGGAAAATTGCTCTAGTGTAAGCATTTGGTAATTTAGCCACCCAGTCAGGACTAGGATGGCCGCCGGCAACTTTTGCTCCTCTTTTCTTTTTTAAGCAAAATTCCGTCTCCCCCATACATTCTTCCCAAATCAATTGACCTGTCATTTTGAGATGGCACAAAAAAACTTTTGTGCCATCGAAACCCTGAGCGGAGTCGAAGGGTCCTTTTTCTTTCGATAATTTAAACACCAATATCTTGGCTCGTCGCTCAATTTCAACCACATGAAGACCTTCAATCTCTTTTGGATCAAATTGAACAACTTTAGAGTCCTTATTCTCAAATTTTTCTATCTTTTTACCAACAACAACTCTCTGCAACCCCCGCTTTATAGTCTCCACCTCAGGAAGTTCCGGCATAATCTCCTTTCAGGACATTTTACGTTGATCAATTTTCAGTTTTCACTCAATGATCAAATTGGTAAATAAATGATAATTGAGAAATGATAAATGAAAATTATTTTATATACTCAAAGGCTTCTTTTAAATTTACCACTTGAACTGCTCCCTTTGGGCAATCACGACATAGATAAGGATCGTTTTTGTCATAGTCTTTGCGGAATATTCTTATAGGCAAAGAGTTTGGGAAATTTTCCTTTATCTTCTCTGACGTGTCTACCCTATCATCGATCATAACAAAATCTTCTTCCCTCTTCACTATATCTTTTAGGTAATTCCACTTCTGGTTTTCGGTTACATATATGTCATCAAACAATTTTTCAAGGCCCGAGTGGTCAAATTTCAGCCTTTGAAACCCGATGTCTCCCAAAGTTAAGAGATTAACCTTGTATTTTTCACGATTTATCTTTCGCAAGAAAGGGATAGTATCCTTATAGAGATATTTTCTTACTTTTTTATAAACTCTCTCAACCATAGGGTCAATTTTAGCCTTGTCGTACTCACAAATCCGTGCTAGTCTTTTCAGATTTCCTTCGATAGAATATCTATAATCTTTGCACTCCTCCCAATAGGTTTTTTCAATTTCCTCTTTTGAATAACCAGCGCATTTGAAAATGTGTAGGATATCTTTCTTAAATCTAGAAGTACTAAAGATCGTGCCGTCAAAATCAATAAAAATCTGCTTTTTCACACTAACTCCGTTTCGCAACCAATTAAACATTAATATTAATTAAATTATATCACCTATGGCCAATATCGCCCAGATTGACAAAAATAAACCATTTAGATACAGTAAAGTTACTACGTACCTTGAGGTATTCGATTGCAATAGTCAATCACCAAGTTACAGAAAAAAGAAACATTTATCTGGATTTGGTTATTTGTAAAATTGTGATTTGGAATTTGTTACTTAATATTTTGAATTTACAAACGGAGTTTGTTCATGGATTTAACTTCTGAAGGCTATTGGAGAAAATTAATCAATCAGGGTCTGATTCGATTTTTCCTTTTGAAGGTACTTTACAAAGACAAAGAGAGTTATGGCTATCGTATTGTAAAAAGAATCGAAGAGCTGTCCGATGGAGCTTGCCGCCCAACCGAATCAACCATATATCCCGCCCTCGACCAACTGCAAAAAGACAAATATGTGCATGTTCATGAAATGTCAGTAGGTTCGAGAGTGCGCAAAGTATATGTTTTGACCGAAAAAGGACGTGCTGCCTACCGAACAGCGGCAAAATCTTACGGCGAAATCATTCCCCTGCTGCGCGAAGCAATCATGCTATAATCTCCGTTGTACAGCAGCAAACACTTTGTCATTGCGACTGTGCCCTGCGTAGCCTTGGCGAAGTAGTGGCCATTGGATTATCCAAGGCGCGGCAATCTATCACTTCCCTCTCCGCTGTCATCTCGACTTCCCGAGTAGTTATCGAAGGACGAGAGATTTTTCAAATAGTTACACCCCCATAAAAAATATTTAATAGTTAGAAAATTAGGAGCACAATATGCACGAAGAAGACAACAAACCAGAAGACACAGAAAAAGATGAAGAAGAAGATTCTTGCGGCGGTTGCACTGGATGCGGCGGCGGTTGCTGCGGAGAATAAATTACTCATAAAAAGCGAGGGTTTTGGCCATTATTTGGTCAGAGCCCTCGTTTTTTATAAACGAGGCATTTCGCTCAAAAGCCTCTACCGTAGAGGAAAAGGGATCATACGCAATATAGGGTTCTGAGCTAAAATGAGATATGATAAGATTTGCTAAAAAATTAACAACTCTTACCACATGGAAATCCAACAAAAAGTACTGGAGCTCATTTTGCCCAAAGGCGTGCTCGACTGGTTTGTT
>JBBQQK010000052.1:0-8035 GCA_038216025.1 Patescibacteria group bacterium | reverse complement strand
GGGACACGGTCGCTGGGATGACACATCGTGCCACTTTATGAACTTTCAACTTTCAACTAAAGCGTATTGTCGCCTCTGAACAAATAGTTTTCGGCTTCTTGCGCAACTTTTCTCATAATATTTAAAGCTTGAACGGGATAGTTGCCAACAGCGGTCTCATTAGACATCATGACAGCATCAGTGCCATCAAAAACTGAGTTAGCGATATCGGTAACTTCTGCTCGTGAAGGAAAGGCAATCTTAGTCATTGAGGCAAGCATTTGAGTAGCGGTAACTACCGGCTTGCCTGCGTCGTTGCAAAGTCTGATGATTCTCTTTTGGATAACGGGCAGTTTCTCAACAGGAATTTCAACTCCAAGATCGCCTCTGGCAACCATGATGCCATCTGCTTCATTGATGATATCTTGAAGATTATCAATTGCGTTTGCTCGTTCGATCTTGCACATAACTCGTGCTTTACTGTCGCCCATCAAGGATCTGACGTTAAGCACATCATCTTTAGTCTGAACAAAAGAGATAGCAATCCATTCTGGATCCTTGGTCAAAATCATTTTTAAGTCTTCTTTGTCTTTATCGGTCAAAGAAGAAGTTGTGGTAGTAGTCAAAGGAAGATTTACTCCTTTCCTTGTGTAGAGATCGCCCCCATTGATAACAGTGCAAAAGATTCGGCAGTCTTCAATCCTTTCGACTTGTAGTTCTATGATTCCATCGTCGATTAGGATAACATCATTAGGGCTTACATCACTGTGAAGGTAAGGGTCGTCAATGACGATGTCTTCTTCTCTGATGTCAGAACATACATGAGTAACTAAAGTAACAGCTTCATTGTCGTTGAGTTTCCTTGGTGGATTAGGAAATTCTGCCACTCTGATTTTTGGACCCTGAAGATCGCAAAGAATTTGAACTTTTTTGCCCAAACGGTCGGCTACTCTTCTAATTCGATCGATTCTTTCCATATGAGTTTCTCTTAAATCGTGAGAAAAATTTGTTCTCGCGATATCCATGCCGCCTTCAATCATTTTTTCTAACATCTCTTCTGAATCGGTTGCGGGACCGATTGTGCACACAATTTTAGTACGCATAACCTCGAACTCCTAAAAATTAACAACAAAAATAAATTATACATCTTTTCACCAAAATAATCAATCGATTCAAAAGTTAGCACTAAGAAAGAAAATAACTGGACAATGTTGGCGTAGGGGAGTATAATATTTCCATGCAGAAATGAATTCTGCGATCTCATTGGAGGAGAGTGTGTTGTAATGGGAAGGAAAGTAGTGTTGACACCAAGGGAAGAAGAGCTCGCTCAAGTAGTTGACCGGCTCGCAGATCGCAAGACGACCAACTGGCGACTCTTGCACATGTTGACTTACAGGGAGGACCAGGAAGAGGGTACCGATACTGTTCTTAGCGATGATGTCTTCGCTATAGATGGTATTCTCGATGATACCCTAGTAATGCTTGGGGTCTCCAAGACCACCGTCTTTGATATTACGAGACGGCTGGAAGTATCCGACGAGGTTGATGATAATAATTATCTGATACCTAATAGGCCGAGCTGGGATCCGCTGAAGGAAAAAAGACATAGTGGGCTGGCATTTAGCCAGTAGGCAATTATCGATCGACAATTTCATAAAGAAGTTATTTGGCCCGCATCGTAATTCTAGATGCGGGCCTTTTCTAAGCATTGACAAAAATCATATTTGGTGTTATGCTTTTTTTAGCATTACGCCCACCATAGGAGGTGTGAAACTATGAGATGCAAATGCGGAAATGAAATAAAAGTGCCAGAGCATTTGAGAGATCTGGCCACATGGATTTGCACCAAGTGTGCAAATGCCTCTCCCAAACAGGTTGAGGTGATTGAAGACGAGGGTCTCATGAAGAGGCACAAGAAAGCCGCCAAGGCGGCGTAGTACTGTTAAGGGAGGAAGAATTTGTCTAAGTTATTTTGTACATGTGGCAAGGAAATTATTAACTTGCCAGAATTTGTCAGAGATCTGGTCACGTCAGAGACGGCCAGGTGCTCATCGTGCATGCCTGGGTCGGCGAGTACAATGATTCAGACTGCAGCTGCAGTATCGACAATGATCCCCACAGACGGGGGCAGAAAATCCCATGCACGGATATACACTTAAGCAAACCGCCCGCAGCGTCCTAGGATGCTGCGGGAGTTTTTTTGGTTGACACATCAACTCAAAAAATATACAATATCGAGGCTGAAGCAATTCAGATAATCGCTCCAATTTATTGGGGAGGAAAGTCCGGACACCTTAGAGCAAGGTTCTCGTGAAAATGAGCGGGCCGTGAGGTTCGAGAACAGCGCAACAGAAAATACACCGCCTAAGTCCTGCAAAGGGCCGGTAAGGTTGAAATCGTGAGGTAAGAGCTCACGCGTTCGTGCAGAGATGTGCGTCTGTGGCAAGCCTAACCTGGTGCAAGTGAAGTGGATCGATCAAGTTAACTTTTGCTCGAAGAACTTGCTAGATCTTCACGCTTAGATAGATGATTATCACCCGCAAGGGGACAGAATTCGGCTTATAGGTTACTTTGGCAAAAACACTCGATGTTTATCGTAGAATCTGAATCAAATCAGATAATACGTCCGCTCGAGTGTTTTTTAATTAAAGTTAAAGTTGGCCCGATAGCATATTTGATATAATCTAATACATTGTAATAAAAACGGCCGGCGCAATCATGCGCCGGCCTACAACTATTTAAAGAATTCTGTTAACTCGGCCAGTACAAGACCGAGTTCTTTGATGTGGAAATCCACATGGATTATCGTCTTTTCAATCTCATCCAGTGTCATTTCGACGTAGATTGTTATGGAGTCACGCTTCGAAACAATTGTTTTTATTCGTTTTCTCCAGTACCAGAAGACGCGCATGTAGATAGGATCAAGAATCCAAGATAGCACGGAGTCGTCTGTTTTTACTTCAAGCTGATCGGTAGTCAGGATGGGCTCTTTGCTTATTCCTATTACCCTGGTGATTTCCTTCTTGTCTAGGAGAATTGCGTAATGCTTGTACTCCTTAATCTCTTCGCCTGCTTCATTTTTCCAGCAGTTCAGCCGGTGATAGATGAGCAACCACCCCAGCGGCGTCAGAACAGGCGGCGCACTTATAGATAAGCTTGGCATTTCTTTTGTTGGAAGTATCAGATCTCCGATCAGTTCGGGGCTCATGATGTCGTCCGGAGCACCACTCTTGACCCAGCAAAGAACGATTTTGGGAGAAACTTCCGCCTTGCCTGAGCTGTAATCGAAAGCAGGTCGCAGGGAAAGAAGGTATCCGCTGTTATGCTTCCCGATTACTATGAAACCCTTGCACCATAATCTCTTCCATTCATCTGAGATATCCCGGATGTAGCAGGCAATCCCGTCCTCATTCACTTCGTAAAGAGATTGAATGGGCATCAAAACTTTTTCGTTAGTTACCGGATTATCTGCCCAAACCGTTCTCACGCAGATGACATAATGGTTTCCGAAACAAACAGGGTCCTCAATCCCAACTGTCCCGGGAGGCGATATTTCTGCGCTAATGCACTTCTGTATTAAGTTGCCTTTACTATAGAAGCCAATATAGCTTCTGAAAGAAACCCCAGGTTTTCCATCCACTGTCTCGAGAGGATTGCAGCGGACAAAAACTTGGCGAACACCCTTAATCCAGCGGACAGTCATATTGAGAATTATGACCATAAGGGACGTTAATTGCTTCGGGTGATACTGTCTGTAGCGTATCATCTCGCTACCCCCTTTGTATGTATTTTTTTTGCAAGCTTATACTTGCCTCCAGACAAGCATAAATTAGGATGAAGTTTTCTACCAGTGGATAACTAAGTTTTTTCAATTCACTGACAGGGGAATTATAGTAATTCTAATTGTTGCGTCACAATTTTGAGTAAAATTGAATTTGTCGCCAATTGCCTCTATGATGAAGACAAGTAATATTTAGGATAATATGGACAAAGAATTTTGCACTAAGCCTTTTTCAAAACGGGTTGAAAAACCTTGGGGACATGAAATTATTTACACCCCAAAAGATGCACTTGCTGTGGGCAAGATTATTTATGTTAAAGCGGGTCACAAGCTTAGCTTGCAATACCATGATGAAAAAGCGGAAACTCTTTGTCTGATCGAAGGACAAGCATTCATTACCTTGTCTAATGAAAGAGAAAAAACGATCAAGATAACAATGGAGCAAAACAAGGGTTATTTTTTGCAACCAGGTCAGATTCACCGGGTTGAAGCATTGACTGATATAACTTTTATCGAGTCGTCGACTCCTGAAAACGGGAATACTTTCCGCTTGGAAGATGACACCAATAGGCCGACTGAAACTAAGGCAATGAGAAATAATAGGGGATAACGGATATTGTCTTAAATAAAATAATTGAATTGAGGAATAAATGCTGAGAGTGAAAAATGAGGGAGTGGTTCTAAAGCCATTGTACGATTTTGAAAAAGGAGGGGTATTAAATCCCGCTTGCATTTCAGTTGGCGATGAAGAGTGGATTTTCTACCGCGCTGTTGATTCTGTGGGCATATCAACTATCGGTTTCTGCCGGCTCAAAGATGACGTTGTGCTCGAGAGATTCGAAAAACCTATTCTTGTCCCGGAATTTGATTATGAAAAAAGTGGTATCGAAGATCCAAGGATAACTTTCCTAGAGGGCATTTATTATCTTTTTTATACGGCCTATGATGGTAAAAATGCTCAGATTGCTTACGCTACATCATCAAAATTACCGCACTTTGAGAAGAAAGGCTTGTTGATGCCCGGTGTAACTTACGAAGAGGCGGGAAAATTATTTAAAAAAACCAATTTGACGATGCGATATAAAGGATTCGAAGAGAGGTATCAAGAAGCGAGAGGAGACGATGTCTTGCTCTGGGAAAAGGACGCCTTCTTATTTCCGGAAAAAATAAACGGCCAGTATGTTGTTTGCCACCGCGTTCTACCGGGAATCCAACTAGTAAGTTTTGATAGCTTCGACGATCTGAACGAAAAATTCTGGAAAGATTATTTTAAAAAAATGGATGACAATGTCGTAATTGACAATAGTAATTGGTACGACAGCTGGAACGTCGGGGGCGGTTGTCCGCCCATTAGGACAGAAGCCGGTTGGCTCTTCGTGTATCATTCTGTGGAAAGCACTGGAACTCACCGTATTTATCGTGCATCGGTTGTGCTTCTTGACCTCAACAATCCACTGAAGGTAATAGGCCGGTTGCCAGATCCGCTTTTTTCACCAGAGTATTCGTATGAAATAAACGGTGTGGTTAACGATGTTGTTTTTCCGACAGGAGCTTTAATAAAAAATGGCAGGTTATACATCTACCATGGTGCAGGAGATCGGCTTATTGCGCTTAAATCAGTTAATTTAGAAAACCTTTTAGAGGAATTGACCGATGGCTTAAAATTGGAATCGGCGCAGCTCTCTCCCGCATAAAGTATTAGATTGTTACAACCGGCTCTCCACTATGGTTGAGCGAGTTTGCGTTGACTTTTACCAGGTATGCGAGCAGATAGCAAATTACTGATTCGGCTCCTTGGTTTAAATTTACCCCCCTGGGGGTTAATCCGTCAAAACAGGAGCCATTTTTTTCGTCGATAAGTGCTATTTGATTTTGATTTTTGCCATAAAACCAATCAAGCCAATCTTTAGAGGCTTCTTCAAAAAATTTATCTTTGGAAGTTATTTTTCCAGCTGAAGCGGCCAGGACCATGTCCGCTGCTTCGATTACTTGTTGGTCGAAAACAGGGCGCCCTTTGCCGGATATCTGACAACCGAGATGAGTGATCGGGCTTGGAAAAACACCTTTTCTGGTTAGGGAGTCCAGAAAGTGAAAACTTTTTTCTCCTATTGTTTTATACCGTAAATCTTTTGTTAAAATGTAAGCCAAAAGCAATCCTAAGGGCATGATAGCATTGGCATAAGCCAAGTAACGTTCAAACCAGTCAATTTCTATGATATTTTCATACGATTCGACTAAACTATCTGCCAGGTATTTGACTTTTTCCTTGTCTTCTAAATAGTAATAACCAATCAAAGCATAGGCTTTTGATCTAGGTGATTGGAGGCCGCTAAGAGGAGGAAGGCTTCCCAGTAACTCTCTTGCTTCTTTTGCTATTATTGGTGAAATATGGCTTCGACTAACAACATAGCCTAAGGCCCATATTGCCCGGCATGAAGAAGTTTCTGAACCGAGATCATCGGTGAAAACACCTTTGCTATCAGAGAAATTATGAAAATAGCTTCCTGCAATTTTTGATCTTTTAATATTTTCGAAATAGATTTTAGCCAATGGTAGAACTGATTTGTCTTTGTATGTCTCGTAATATTGATAAACAGCAATTAAAGCTCTGGCATTGTCATCGATAGAGTAACCAAAAGACGGATCGGGATTGCTTCTTTTGCTATGTTGGAATACGCCTAGTCTTGTGGTTAATTTCTTCAGGTGTGATAGATCTGGTGGCAACCTTAAATTCGATATTGAATATCTAGGTTTTTTTTCTGACAAGTTCTTAAAAAGATTGATGTATTTTCTTGAAACGTTTTTCCAGGTCATCGGTCTAGAAAAGGCATAGTTTTTGCGTTCAATTTTTTTTCGCTTTTCTTCATCCGACAAGAGGGATACTATTGCCTCTGCTAGGGATGCTGAGTCGCGGAAGGGCACAAGAACACCACGATCGTCGGCCAATAATTCTTGGGCATACACGTAAGGCGTAGAAATGCAGGCTCTACCCATACTCAAAGCATAGGCAAGAGTGCCCGATGTTATTTGTTCGGGATTCAGATAGGGAGTGATATAAAGATCGCTTGCTTGCAAATAGTCGATTAGTTCTTCTTTGGACAGAAAACGGTTTAAAAAGCCTATTTGGCTGGTTAGGCCAAGTTTGGATATCTTGTCGACAAGCTGTTGGCGATAAGATTCCCCGGCAACAACAATGGCGTTGGGATGAGTCCTGCCTAAAATCAAATATTTTACTTGAGGGAATTTTTTCTTAACGATTGGCAATGCGTCAATGACATACTCGAGCCCTTTTCCCGGGCCGATAAGGCCAAAAGTAGAAAGCACCAATTGGTCGCTAAGCGCCAACTTTTCTTTAGATTTTTTTTGTCTGGTAAAAATAGTTCCTGGCACACCGTGAGGTATTATGGTTATTTTTTCGGGGGAAATATTGTAAATAGTTGTAAGAAGATCAACAGCAGCTCCGGCCATAACAACTAACACGCTGCTTTTCTCGGCAATACTTTGTAAAATTTCTTTCTGTTTTGGGCTTGGTTTGGCGAGGACGGTATGCAAAGTTGTTACAACTGGTTTCGTGATCTTGTCGATCAGTTCAATAATGTATTCGCCGCAATCTCCACCGTATAGTCCGTATTCATGTTGAATGCTTACGGCAAGCGCATCACTTTTATTTATATACTCAGCGGCTTGCAAGTAGCTCTCTTTGTTTTCTTGAGAAATCACCGTATTTATTTGATCGTGGTATTTGCGCCCATCATTAGCGGGCTCATTAACAGGGATGATTTCGAATTCAAAATGCGGATTATTTGTTTGTATCGAGGTTATGAGATCATGACTAAAAGTAGCGATGCCGCAATCTCGAGGGCGATAGCTTGAAATTAGTACTAGCTTGCTTTTCTTTTGAAGCATAAATATAAATTAATGCTTGGTTATAAAAAAGCAAAATTCTTTCTATCTCAATAATACAATCATTGTTTTGAATTGTCAAATTTGAAATCGTTTTGCAGCTGTCCGGAATAGTAGAATTCAAAAGCGAGGGCGCCAAAAGTGTATTTAATTCCGTTGATCTCAATTTCTGATCCGCCCACTGCCGGATTAGATTTTGGCTGGGAGCGTTTAAATCCCAAGTTAAACAAGGTAGCTAATATTTCCGGACGAGTGGAAATGTCATGGCCTGACATTTTCCATTGGTTTTCAATATGTCGTATAAATAGATAGCCATAGAGATAAGAGTAATAGTGTTCTTTTGCTTCCGTAAGCCGCAGGAAGAGTTCTTGC